>CAMHNT010000066.1 GCA_946186535.1 uncultured Clostridia bacterium | reverse complement strand
GTCCCTCTTTCCAAAACAGTCCACCGGACTGTTTTGGAAATTCACCCTTGCAAAGCGATGAAGGATAAGAGATTTCGCCGTCTGCGGACGGCGACCAAAGACTCTGTCTTTGGAATCTGCAGGCGCCCCGAAGGAAGTGCCCTTGGGGTACCTTTGAAAAGGCTTGAGCGAAACTTTAATGTTGAAATAATTAACTTTTGAAAAAGTCCAAGAAGTAGGATAGAGAGAAACTCTGACCGGTAAAAGTCCCTATCCTCGGGCGATGATTAATGTCAAGAATAAAGTACGGAATCGGGGTAAAAAAATGGCGTTGCCGGATGAGTTTTTGCAGGAGCTTCGGCTCAGGAATGATATTACGAATGTTATTTCGGGGTATGTGAATCTGAAAAGACGTGGAAGAAATATGGTCGGACTGTGTCCGTTTCACGGTGAGAAGACAGCTTCGTTTACGGTGTATCCCGAAACGGATTCGTTTTTCTGTTTCGGGTGCGGCGTCGGCGGAGATGTAATAAGCTTCATTCGTCAGGCTGAAAATCTCGATTACATCGATGCTGTCAAGCTGCTTGCTCAGCGCGCCGGACTCGATATGCCGGAGAATTCTTATGACGATTCTATGCAGAAGCTTAGACTTCGTATTTATGAGGCGAACAGGGAAGCGGCGAGATTTTTTTATTCTCAGCTTAACCTGCCCTCCGGAAAAAGCGGTCTTGAGTATCTTCACGGAAGACAGCTTTCCGACAGAACTATCCGCTCTTTCGGTCTTGGTTTCGCTCCCGACAGCTGGTCGGCGCTTACTGATCATCTTGTTGAAAAAGGATTCAGACCTACCGAGCTTATTCAGGCGAATCTTTCGATGAAAAGCAAGAACGGCGGAGTTATCGACAGATTCAGAAACAGGGTTATGTTTCCGATCATCGATGTCAGAGGAAACGTTATCGCTTTCGGCGGAAGAATCATGACTGACGAAAAACCCAAATATCTTAATACCTCCGATACGGTTGCGTTCAAGAAAAGCAACAATCTTTTCGCACTAAACAAGGCGAAAAATTCAAAATCGGACAGGCTTATTCTCTGTGAGGGGTATATGGACGTTATTGCACTGCATCAGGCAGGCTTCGGGTTCGCAGTCGCAACTCTCGGAACGGCTCTCACGAGGGAACAGGCGGTTATTATAAAACGTTATGCGAATACGGTTGTTATCTGCTATGATGCCGACGAGGCAGGTCAGAAAGCTACGGCAAGGGCAATTGAAATTCTCCGCAAGGAGGGACTGGAAATAAAGGTTCTCACGGTTCCCGACGGAAAAGATCCGGATGAATACATAAAACGTCACGGTGCAAACGGGTACATAAAATTCAAACAGCTTCTTGACGGAACCGGAAATGATCTTGAATACAGAATAATGAAGCTCAAACAGAACTATAATACAGATACTGCCGACGGCAAGGTTAAATTTATGACCGAGGCGGCGAAGCTGCTTTCGAATCTCGACAACCGGATCGAAAGTGACGTTTATGCAGGAAAGCTTTGCGAAGAGACAGGCGTTGACCGGAAATCTTTTGACAATCAGATTTCGAGATATATCCGCAGCCGCAAAAAGCGTGAGAAAACCGAAGAGCTGAACCGAATTCAGAAACAGCTCACGGGAGGCGATGACAGGCTCAATCCACGGAAAGAAAATAAGATTCGTGCAGTCAGAGCGGAGGAGGCTCTTATTGCATATCTGATTCTTAATCCCGATATGGTGAGAAGCGTCTGTTCGGAGCTTCCGCCGGAGAAGATGATAACTGAGTTTAACAGGAGAGTCTATTCAACAGTGACGGACAGGATTCTGAACGGAAGAAGTGCGACCCTCACGGATATTTCCGGTGAGTTTTCTCAGGAGGAAAATGCGAGGATAGCTTCGATTCTGGCGAATAATACCGTAGAAACGAACTCGCCTCAGTCATGCAGGGAATATGTCGATATTATACTCAGCGAAGGCGAAAAGAAAAGCGCTGAGGATATAGCAAAGGAATCTCCCGAGGAAATTCAGGCGTATTTTGAAAAACTCAGGGCTGATAAGAAAAAGAAAAAACAATAAATTATGAAACGATATCGGCAAATTTATCGATACACAAAGAATAAATATTGATTTTATCAGAATTTTATTGTAAAATATAAAAACAGACTTTTTCAGAGATTAGTCGTTTATCTTAGGAAAACGTTGAATATATTATAGATTACGGATTACCGCTACGGTAAGCAAAGAAAGGAAATGCGTATGGCTGTACCACAGACACCCGATAAGAAAACTATTTTGAAAGAGCTCGGAGAAAAAGGAAAGGTTAAAGGTAACCTCAGCACAAAGGAAATTCTTGACGCTATGGGCGAGGTTGACTTCGACCCGGAACAGCTCGAAAAATTTTATGATGCTCTTGAAGCTGCCGGAATCGAGGTCATTGAGGACTTCGACGAAAATCCGCTCGACAACCTCGAGCGTGAGCTTGCGGCAAGCGGTGAAACAACGATGTCGGATATGGGGGACGGAGCCGTTACGATCGACGATCCCGTAAAAGTTTATCTTAAGGAAATAGGCAGAGTTCCCCTTCTGACTTCGGAAGAGGAAATTGATCTCGCAATCAGAATCAAAGAGGGTGACAGCGCCGCAAAGAAGCGCCTTTCGGAAGCTAACCTGAGACTTGTCGTAAGCATTGCGAAGAGATATCTCGGAAGAGGAATGCAGTTCCTTGACCTCATTCAGGAGGGTAATCTGGGCCTTATCAAAGCAGTTGAAAAATTCGACTATACAAAGGGCTTTAAGTTCTCGACATACGCAACATGGTGGATAAGACAGGCTATCACAAGGGCTATCGCAGACCAGGCGAGAACAATCAGAATTCCTGTTCATATGGTTGAAACAATCAACAAGGTCAAAAAAGTTTCAAGTCAGCTTCTCCATACTAACGGTCACGAGCCGTCCGCAGAAGAAATTGCCGAGGTTATCGATATGCCTGTGGATAAGGTAAGAGAAATTATGCGTGTTGCTCAGGAGCCTGTTTCCCTTGAGACTCCTATCGGTGAGGAAGAGGATTCTCATCTCGGCGACTTTATTCCTGATGACGACGCTCCGGCACCTGCCGATGCAGCAAGCCACACTCTTCTTAAGGAACAGCTTTCGGAAGTTCTCGATACGCTCACTCCGAGAGAGGAAAAGGTTCTCAGACTTCGTTTCGGTCTTGAGGACGGACGTTCAAGAACTCTCGAAGAGGTGGGAAGAGAATTTAAGGTAACGCGAGAGAGAATCAGACAGATCGAAGCAAAGGCTCTTCGTAAGCTGAGACACCCGAGCCGCAGCAAGAAGCTGAAGGATTTCCTCGACTGATTTGCGGTGAATTGAAATGAAAACCTACGAAGAAGCAGAAAGAATGCTTGAACGTATCATAGACGGCACCCCCGCCGAGCTCATGAAGGAACTCAGCGGAGGTGTTATCCTGTCCGAAGATACAAAGCTTCATCCCGAGAGCAAGCCGTTTCGTCCGCTTTATGTGATGGGAGAATATCATAACGACTTTACGGGAAGATATATCGTTATATATTACGGTTCGTTCAACAGGGTTTACGGCTATCTGGGAAATGCCGAGTTCTATGAAAAGCTAAGGCATACGTTTGCGCATGAGCTTCGCCATCATCTCGAAGTGCTTTCTGGAGTGCGTGATCTTGACAGGTTTGATGACGAGCGTCTCAGCAGGTATGTTTCGGGTATTGATATAGCTGAATTTCATGAGCCTCCGATAGAATAATATTGTGTGTTCTGATATTTTTTTGTAACTTATTGAAGTATTATTGACATTTTTCCCGATTTGTATTATCATTCTATTAGGGCTAATATATGGTAAGTGTCTTTTCGGCACTTGCTTTGTGTTGTGGCTTTTAAAGTTATGGAAAAGAAAAGATTTTTGGTTTGGTATTGGTATTAATTAAAGATTAGGTATAGTTTTTTACCATGGGTATATATTAGTGGGACTTTTGTTTATGAATGATTATGTGGACCGCCCGGAGAAATTGGCGGTCGTTTTGTAGCCGTCAACGAATTTGATTGCTGTCGTTGTACGGGAAATATCCGGATTGGAGAGTGCCTAAGTGGATAAGTTTGTTATTAACGGAGGAAATAAGCTTTACGGCGAGATTTCCGTCAGCGGTGCGAAAAATGCCGCTGTTTCAATTATTCCTGCCGCAGTGCTTGCGGATGAGCCGTGTGTTATAGAAAATCTCCCTAAGATAAAAGACGTTTCTGTTATTTTAGCTATCCTTGAAAGTATGGGCGCTAAGGTAACGAGAATAAACGGAGACGATTCAAAAGTAGAGATTGACCCGAGAGGTATCACAAGCCACAAGGTGACGTGCGAAAAGCTCGTCGGAGACATGAGAGCTTCATATTACCTTTTGGGTGCACTTCTGGGAAAATTCGGAAAGGCTGTTGTTCCTCTTCCGGGCGGATGCAGCTTCTGTGAAAGACCGATCGATCTTCACCTCAAGGCTTTCGAAACTCTCGGAGCTTCGGTGAATATTCTTCCTTCGAAAATTGAGCTTGACTCGGAAAAGCTTGAGGGAAAGCCGATATATTTTGACGTGGTTTCCGTCGGAGCAACAATGAACGCCATGCTTGCAGCGGTCAAGGTTCCGGGAAAAACCGTTATCGATAGGGCCGCCAAGGAGCCTCATGTAGTTGACCTTGCGAATTTTCTGAATTCGATGGGTGCAAATATCAAGGGAGCGGGCACCGACGTAATAAAAATCCGCGGTGTTGAGAGGCTTCATTCATGTACATATTCTATCATTCCCGATCAGATTGAGGCGGGAACATATATGGCTGCCGTTGCGGCAACAGGCGGCAACGTTCTGATCAAGGATGTTATTCCCGAGCATCTCGATTCGATTACGACAAAGCTCAGGGACACCGGAACTATCGTTGAGGAATATGACGAGTCGGTTCGTGTGATCAGAGAGAACGAGCTTAAAAGCTGTAATGTAAAGACCATGCCGCATCCCGGTTTTCCGACGGATATGCAGCCGCAGTTCGTTGCACTTCTTGCAACGGCGAACGGCAGAAGCAGGGTCATGGAATGCGTCTGGGAAAGCAGATTTTCATATATTCCTCAGCTTCGCAAAATGGGTGCGGACATTGTTGACAACGGAAATGTTGCTCATATTTACGGAAAGAATCGTCTTAAGGGAACAAAGGTCAGAGCGCTTGACCTTCGTGCCGGAGCGGCGATGGTTATCGCAGGACTCGCAGCGGACGGACTGACGGAGATATCCGATATAAAATATATTGAGAGAGGCTATGAGAAGATCATAGAAAAGCTTACTTCAATAGGTGCGGATATTCGCCGTGTTACATATAAAGAAAATGTTGAAGATGATGATATTTGAAAAACATCGCTATTGAATTAAAATAGTTATGATTGTTGAATTATAAGACATAAAAATATCAAAGCCGTTTTTTAAGGTGAAAAGCTTTAAAGGACGGCTGTTTTTCGGACAGAGAAAGGAAAAAGAAATGGCGAAGCTTGTACCGCTTTTCAGCGGAAGTCAGGGCAACAGTTATTACATATCGAGCGGCGGAGAGGGGATACTGATTGATGCAGGAAGAAGTGCAAAGCAGATTACCAATGCATTTCTTGACAATAATATCGACATATCTTCGATCAGAGGAATATTCGTGACTCACGAGCACATTGACCATGTAAAGGGTGTTCGGGTTTTTGCAAACAGACATTCAATCCCTGTTTATTCAACTCTTGGTACTCAGAAGGCTATGATGAGACTGAATTATGTTGATGAAAAAACGGACTGCAGAGTTATCCAGAGCGGCGGAGTTGACCTTGATAATATGCACGTTGACAGGTTTCCTATTTCACACGACTGTGCGGAAGGCTGCGGCTACAGGGTGACAATGGGAGATGTTAAATTTGCGCTTGCGACTGATCTGGGGTATCTGTCGGACGAGGTTGAAAATGCGCTGCTCGGCTGCGACGCAGTTGTTATAGAGTCAAATCACGACGTAAGAATGCTTCAGATGGGACCGTACCCTTATCAGCTGAAAAGGCGTATAATGTCCGACATAGGCCATCTGTCAAACGTTACTTGTTCGGAGTTTCTGCCAAGACTTGTGAAGAGCGGAACGAAACGTTTCGTTCTTGCGCATCTGAGCAAGGAGAACAATATGCCTGAGATCGCCTATCGTGAGTCGCTCAATGAGCTGAATGCCAAAGGAATGGTTTTGCAGAGTGATTTCACTCTGAGTGTTGCGCCTGTTGAAACGGACGGAAGCAGTATTATTTTTTGACGGTGGTTTGTTATGTTGAAGGTCAGTGTTGTATGCGTAGGAAAGCTCAAGGAGAAATATCTGAAAGATGCAGTCGCCGAATATTCAAAAAGGCTGCAGTCGTTCTGCAAATTCGAGATAATCGAAGTCGATGAGGAAAAGACGGCGGAAGCGCCGAATGATTCGCAGATCAATAATATTTTAACCTGTGAGGGGAAGAGGATTCTGTCAAAGCTTGACCGAAGTACAAGAGTAGTTGCAATGTGCATTGAGGGAAAGCAGAAATCCTCGGTGAAGCTTGCGGAGTATCTGAGCGATACGGCGGTGAACGGGATCAGCAGTATTGCTTTTGTAATCGGAGGAAGCTGGGGGCTGTCGGACGAGGTGAAGAGCAGAGCCGATTTGAAGCTTTCAATGTCGGAAATGACATTTCCTCATCAGCTCGCAAGGGTCATGCTGTGCGAACAGATTTACCGTGCCTTTTCAATAAATTCGGGAACAAAATATCATAAGTGATTATATAAAAAAGGAGAAGCCTTAAAACTAAAGACTTCTCCCTTTTATTTTTACTAAAAATGACTATCAGCTTTACCTAACATAAAATATCAAACCGGCTATCATCATACCCGTAATTGCAATTATGGAAATGCTTATGGCAAGATTTTTCGAAGGATTCAGAAGTAAAATAAGTATTACAACACTGAGCGAAATTCTCAAGGCATAAAGAAAAAATGTATGATCATCGGGGTATTCCCAATTGTTCGGATCATCGGGGGTTACATAAATCTGAATTTCCTCGCCCTCGTAGTGATACCTGGAGGTGGAGAAATAGCCGCTGTATTCTTTGTTGTCAAAGCTGTATTTGAATGTAACGTGATATGTATAGTTGACTGTTTCCTCGCCTTCATCGTCATACGACGTTGTTGTTGTAACTTCTGTCTCTGTGACCTGTGCGGCGGTTGCGGTATAGTTATCATCAAGTCTCTTCTGTTCTTTGTAGGGAAAGTAGAAGCTCGAAAACAGCAGAACCATACATGAAAAAATAGAAAAAGCCGAGCTGAACGTATAGTTCCTTCTGTTCCTCTGTGCAGCCTGAGACGGGTGGGAATAATTCTGTGGTGTCGGTGTGGGATTTATGTACTGCTGCTGAATGTTCGGGTACGGATACTCGACGAATTCCGTGTATTGTGCTGCCTGCTGATAACCCTGCTGCATGTTCTGTTCAAGATTCCGATATGTGTTTTTCAGAATGAAATACTGCTTGATAACGAAACGTATAACCAACAGAATCATTATTGCTATGGTTACCAAAATAGCAACAGGTATTGTGTATCCCGGGAATGTTCCGGGGGTGTTTTTGTTTGTTGCCGAAGCCAGTGTGCAGAAGCCCAGGCATAAAAGCAGTGTGATTATTAATGAGCGTTTCAGCGGATTGCGCTGTTCCGGTTTCTTGTTCTTGGTGTACTCATTTTTTATACCTCCCATATGTTTAACGTGATAAATATACATGTACCTTCCAACTGTATATTCATCTGTATTGATTATATTAAAATTCGTTTAAGGTGTCAATATTTTTGAATTTTAAAAATATTTAACGGTCGGGAAAAATCCGTTCAAAAGGTAGAAATATTCATTCTTTTATTGTATAATAATGATGATTATTAATTTTTGTTCAGGATAAAAAGGAGGCGTTGAAAATGGCGCTTGACGGAGTTTTTGTACGTTTTTTGACGGGGGAATTGAAGGAAGATCTGTGCGGCGCAAGAGTGTCGCAGATTCATCAGCCAAACAGAGACGAGCTGATAATTGCGGTAAGAACATTGAACGGAAACAGGAAGCTTCTCATCTCGGCGAGAGCAAACTCACCCAGAGTCAATTTCACTCAGAATGCGCCCGAGAATCCGGCTTCTCCGCCGATGCTCTGTATGCTTTTGAGAAAAAAGCTCTGCGGTTCGAAAGTCTGTGACGTCAGACAGCCCGATCTGGAAAGAATTGTTTTCATAGATTTCGATGCGACGAACGACCTCGGCGACCCGATAAGACTGACTCTTGCGGTTGAGATAATGGGAAAGTACAGCAATGTTATTTTTATAGATGAAAACGGCATGATTATCGATGCGCTAAAGCGTGTCGACCCTACTATGACGACTCAGAGACTTGTTCTTCCGGGAATGAAATATGAACTTCCTCCTGCACAGAATAAGCTGAGCATGCTTGAAACCGAGCCTTCCGAAATCGCTCTGGCTGTCGCAAATCAGCAAAAGCCCGAAAAAATCAACAAGGCGATACTGAATACGGTTCAGGGTGTTTCGCCTATTGTGTGCCGTGAGATTGAGTATCTCATAACAAGCGGCGAGGAGCTTTATACAGACGAGCTTGATTCGCAGTATATGAAGAGGCTCGACTATTATATAACAAAGCTTTCAAATGCCGTCAGGGAAAGAAGCGGTGCGCCATACTGCATCAGCGAGCCTAAGGGAAAGCCGAAGGATATTTCTTTCATGGGCATAACTCAGTACGGTTCGGCGATGAAGCTTTCGAGAGATGCGAGTTTTTCGGAGCTTCTCGACAATTTCTATCTGGAGCGTGACCGTGCGGACAGAATGAAGGTAAAAGGTCAGGATCTCCTGAAGCTGCTTACAAACGCTTCGGAACGCCTTTCTCGTAAGATAAATACACAGCGTGGGGAACTCGAACAGTGCGCAGACAGGGAAACTCTCAGAATTTACGGAGATCTTCTTCAGGCGAATCTCTACAGAATCGAAAAAGGCTCTCCGTTCGTTGATCTCGAAAACTTCTACGACGAAAATATGTCAGTGATAAGAATAAAGCTTGACCCGTCAAAATCGGGTTCGCAGAATGCGCAGAAGTATTATAAGGACTACAGAAAGGCAAAAACAGCCGAACAGATTTTGACGGAGCAGATTGAACTTGCGGAAAAAGAGCTTGAATATATAGACAACGTTTTCGATTCACTCAGCCGTGCGGAAACCGAAAGAGAGCTTGCGGAAATCCGTTCGGAGCTCATACAGACAGGATACATAAAAGCTCCAAAGAGCAAGGCAAAAGATCAGAAGCCGCTTCCTCCGCTTAAGTTTACGACGACGGACGGTTTTGAGGTTCTCGTCGGCAGAAACAACAGACAGAACGATACGCTCACATTAAAGACGGCTAACAATAATGACATATGGTTTCACACAAAGGAGATTCCCGGATCTCATACTATCCTCGTTACAAACGGAAGAGAACCGAGTGACGAAGCCATTTTGCAGGCGGCAAAAATTGCGGCTTATCACAGCAAGGCAAAGGACGGTTCGCAGGTTCCCGTTGATTATACAAAGATACGGAACGTCAGTAAACCTCAGGGAGCAAAGCCGGGAATGGTTATTTTTGTCAAGAATAAAACGCTTTATGTGACACCGGGGATTGAGTTTGATTAAAAAATTTTCCGGCGAAGCGAAGCTTGAAAAAGTTTTGATCCAACTTTTTCAAAAGTTGGCGGTTTCCAAAGACAGCGTCTTTGGTCGCCGTCCGCAGACGGCGAAACTCCTTATACTTCAGCCCTCTGCAAGGGGTGAATTCAAAAACAGTCCGGGGGACTGTTTTTGAAGAGGGGACG
>CAMHNT010000065.1 GCA_946186535.1 uncultured Clostridia bacterium | reverse complement strand
TTGCGGAAATCAGACCGAAAAGACTTAAAGATTTTAATTAGAAAGCAGTATTAGATATTCGTATTTTCTGGCAGGAGATTTTTAATGAAAAAAAGTTTGAAATTTTATTTGTGCGTTTCTTTGGCGGCGGTGATGATGGTTTCGGGTTGTTCTTCGCATAACGAAAAAGAAATCGATACTGTCGATATTCCTTCAGTGGAGGAATACGAAAGCTCCGTTTTGGAGCTGCATTTTGAACTTGATACCGAGGAAAAGAAATCGAGTGATTCGAATACGTCTTCCGATACTGAAGAAGAAAATGACTCGGATTTTGATACTGCTTCGGACGAAAATACAGACAGCGGTACCGATTCGGCTTCGGATAATGACACCGAAAGGGAGACCGATACGGATACAGCCTCCGATACGGATACGGACAGCGGCAATGAAAGTTATGAAATATACAGCGGAGAGCCGATACTTATACTTGTAAATAAGGACAATCCCGTTCCGGCAGGATATCAGACGGAGCTTACAACGCTTTCAAACGGAATTATGGTTGACTCGAGAGCGTATCCCGATTTGCAGGAAATGTTCGATACAATGAGAGCGGAGGGCATATATCCCGTTGTGGTAGAAGGCTACAGGACGTATGAGTATCAGCAGGAGGTCATGCAGAACAGGATAAACGGATATATCGCCGAGGGATATTCCGAAGAGGACGCAAAAGCAGAAGCTGAGAAATGGGTCGCCGTTCCGGGAACGAGCGAGCACGAGCTTGGACTTGCGATTGATATCGGCGGTGCTTCTCCGTGGGACGTCTATAACTGGCTTGCGGAAAATGCGTATAAGTTTGGATTTATACTCCGCTATCCCGAGGGCAGGGAGAGTGTTACGGGAATCGATTATGAACCGTGGCATTACCGATTTGTCGGACGGGAAGCGGCGGAGGAGATTTATAAAAGCGGACTTTGTCTGGAGGAATATGTTAAATATTTCAGGTGATGCTGAATTTATCGAGGGGCTGACAAAATGAAAAAATCGATGTCAAAATTATTATTCTTAACCGCTGTTTTTCTTTTGATCCTGTTGTTGATTTCTTTTCGGAGATTGAGCCTTCAGTCAGGATTCGTAGGGACAGAGAATGAACCGGCGGAAATTGCAGCGGTCAATGAAATTGTGTTTGTCAATATATATGAAAACTATGCGTGGGGCTGGGATTGTTACGGCTGCTATATTGATAATGAAGGATATATGCACAGTTTTGATTTATCGGGAAATCCGGACATCGAATCGGAGGACGAATATATTGGTATCGGCGATGTTCTTGATCTCCTCGAAAACGGTTATGACTACGGCGGAAGTGAAGTGACTCGGGTTCTTTCGGAAGATGATGTTCGGAAATGCTGCTATAATCTTCTGAATATTCAAAGCTTCGGATACGATAAGGAATATTCTCAGGGATGCGATATGGGAGAAACTTCACTGTACGGTGTTATCAGGGACGAGAACGGTGACAGGGTCATTATTCCTTTGGTTGAGTCGGGAGATTGGAACCGCATAAATACCGACGAGTATGCACTTGAGGTATGTAAAATTTTAGGGATAGATTCGGATGAAGGGATTTATCACGGACTGTTTAAATTTCGTGTGAACGAGGTGAAATAATGCTTAGTGCTGAGGAGTGCTACAGAGAATATCTGAGCGGCGATAAGGAGGCATTTTCGGATGTTATGGATTTGTTTCGGGAAAATCTTATATTTTTTATTAACGGCTATGTGAAAAACGAGGATACGGCTGAGGAAATAGCCGCCGACTGTTTTGCGGAGCTTATTGTTCATCCGGGAAGATTCGGGTTCAGGTCTTCGCTGAAAACGTATCTGTTTTCAATAGCTCACAATAAGTCGGTAAACTATATAAAGAAAAATACAAGACTCACTCTTTTCGAAGGGGACAAACCGATTGAGAAGAGCAGCGATTACATAGAATTTGAAAGCGACGTTCTGAAAAACGAGCAGTCGCGGCTTTTGCACAAGGCTCTCCCGAAAATAAAGGACGATTATCGGACGGCGCTTCATCTTGTTTACTTCGAGGAAATGAGCTATAAGGACACTGCCAAGGTTATGCACAAGACCGTCAAACAGGTTGACAACTACGTTTCGAGAGGAAAAGCTGCGCTGAAAAAAATACTCGAGGAGGAGGGATTCAGCTATGAGGAGTAAGGTCGATTTTGAAAAGCTTGTCTATGAAAAAGCAGACGTTATAAGAGAAGCTGACAGAAAGAAAAGTTTCTACAGAAAAACGGCTCTCTCGGCAGCGGCGGCCGTCTGCGTGCTTACGGTCGCCGGAGCGGTGCTGAATGCCTCCCGGATGGATTCGGCTGTGAACAGTGCGACGACAAGAGACGACGAGGGTGCGGCAGCTGCTTCTTTAAATGATGTGAACGAAATGAATGAAGCGGAAAACGACGGTGTGTTTGCCGAGTACGGTGCAGATTTTTATGAAGCGGAAAATATTCCCGATAATGATATATCCGGCGATTTTGCGGGTTCGTCAGCCGGGAACGGTATTAAAACGGAAAATGCCGATGAGGAATTTGACGGGGATTATGAAGTGGGATATGACGGAATAGAAGAAAAAAGTATTCATGCGGAATTAATTACATATTCACCGAATGACGGAACCGAAAAGAGTATCTCCGATGAGATAGCCGTAGACGCCGTGACAAAGGCTATCGAGTCTGCGGACCCGGTTTCTGCGGATACGAGCGGTAAAACGGAAATCGGCAGAATGGTCATAACATACACGTACGATGATTCCGGAACAAGGTCTGAGTGTTCCGTTACAATTTACGGTGACTGCATTGAGGTCACGGGGGAAGAGTTTTATATTTATGATTCCGATAACAATATTGCCGATCGCTATGTAGATGATGTGTATGAGGTCTACGAAATGTCGGACGAATTTATTGATGTTATGAGAATGTTTGTGGACGAGAATTTTATGATAGAAAGGTAAGGAGAGGTGAATGAGATGAAAAGGAAGCTTGCAATAATTCTTTGTGCATTGATAGCAGGAAGTTCCGTCCTTTCACTTGGCGGCTGCGGCAGCGCAGGCAGCCCGGATATTTCAGAAAACCCTGCGCCGGCGGTGGGGTCAACTCTTGGCGACATATACGGCGATCCCGACAATACTGACTCTCAGACGAAGCAAACCCCCGACAATGCTTCGGGCAGGGAAAGGTACGACGAAATATGCGAAAGGGTACGTCCTGCGATAAATGCTTTTTCCGCCGAGCTTTTCAAGAGGGAGTTTTCAAAAAACGAGAACGGTGAAAATACTCTGATTTCTCCGCTGTCCGTTTACACGGCTTTGGCTATGGTGAGCAACGGCGCCGATACGCAAACAAAGAGTGAAATTGTTGATATCCTGAGCGGTTATTTCAATTACGATACCGGAGTTGTGTGCTATGCAGACCATGAACCGCTTGAAGCCGATGATATGAATATGTATTTTAAGGGCTATATGAATATGCTGAATGACGGCGATGTTATCGACACAAAGCTTTCAATGGCGAATTCGTTCTGGGCAATTCAGAATGACGACGTTGTTTTTAACACGAACTTTTACAGTGACTGTCAGAATTATTATAACGCCGAGATTTTCGAAGCGGCTCTGAACAGCGAAACCGTTAAAAAAATAAACGGTTGGGTCAGCGAAAAAACAGACGGCATGATTGACGGAATAGTTGACGACAGCATTACAGATACTGATCTTGTCGCAGCGCTTCTCAATGCGATTGCATTTGACGGAAAGTGGCTTGAACCGTACGACGATATCTCCAACAGAGAATTCAGCAACTATGACGGTACAAAAACAGAGACCGAGTTTATGAGCTCCGTTGAAGATCGTTACATTGACGACGGATATGCGACAGGCTTCATAAAGGATTATTCCGGTAACGGATTCATACAGTATCATGATTTGGGAGACGGCAGCAGTACGGAAGGCGGAGCTGTGGAGAACGAAGATCCGAGATACTGCTTTGTTGCTCTTATGCCGAACGAGGACGTTGGGATCGATGAATATATCAGTGAGCATTTCACCGACAGAACGATATCCGATGCGGTTGAAAATGCAAGTTATGGGGACGTTTACGCAAAGCTTCCGAAGTTTTCGTTTGACTGTTATTATAATCTTAACGAAAGTTTGCAGGAACTCGGAATGGTTAGTGCATTCGATCACGATGCCGCAGATTTTTCTAAGCTTGCCGTCAGCGAACGAGGAAACAATATATCCATCAGCGATGTTCTCCACAGCACTCATATTGAGGTTGACGAGAACGGAACGAAGGCTGCAGCGGTTACGGCGATACTTATGGAAGAGGACAGTATTGAAGTGGCGACGTGCTATTATGTAACTCTTGACAGACCGTTTCTGTTTGCGATTTATGATTATGATGAGCAGACTCCGGTGTTTATCGGAACTGTAATGACAGAAAATGATTAATAAAAAGGGGTAATAATTATGAAAAAAACAATTGCAATTATACTTTGTGCTTTTCTCGCAGGAAGTGCGGCTGTTTCTCTTTCGGGGTGTTCCGATGATCGGCTTACTCCGCCGCAGCCTACTGATTCTCAGATCCTTACTCCGCCGCAGTCGATTGATGAAGAGGAGACGGGCGATACACCGTTGTACGATGATTCTGAAATACAGTCAGCGAAGAATCTTTCCGATGAAGAAAGAGAAAATATAACAGACGCTCTGTCAATTTTCTCGGTGAAGCTATTTAAAGAGGAATTCAAAAAGAAGAATCAGGAAGATAACGTTCTGCTTTCCCCGCTTTCGGTCTATACTGCCTTTTCGATGCTCGACAACGGTGCGGCAGGTCAGACGGATCAGGAAATCAGGAACGCTCTGGGAGGAGGCTTTGACCGAGATGATCCGGCTGCAAGCTATCCTGATTTAAGGGTTCCCGAGACTGATGAGCTCAACGGGTTTTTTAAGAATTACATGAGCACTCTCGGCGGCGAAGAAACCAAATTTACTATGGCAAATTCCGTGTGGCTTATGAAACGGGAAGATCTTCACCCGAAGGAAAGTTTTCTTAATACTGCAGTTGATTTCTACAATGCGGAAATTTTTTATGAAGAAGCAGATGATTCTGCCGTTGAAAAAATAAACAACTGGGTCAGTGATAATACAGACAGAATGATCAACGGGATTCTGTCTCCGGGTTCGCTCAAGCCCGAATCCATTTCCGTTCTTCTGAATGCTGCCGCATTTGACGGAAAATGGCAGAAGGAGTACTCGGAGGACGATGTCTGGGAGGACACATTTACAAATTATGACGGTTCGGAAAGCAAAGCGGAATTTATGCACTCCGATGAGTTGAGTTACATTGACACTGAGAATGCAAACGGATTTATAAAGTATTACAGAGGTGACACGGACGGAGAGGAAAGATATTGTTTCATGGCTCTTCTGCCCGATGAGGAGATTGGGATTGACGGCTATATAGAGAATTATCTGACAGATACGACATTCAAAGACTGCTACGATGATGCAGATAAAATCAAGGTTCATGCGTCAATGCCGAAGTTCTCTTTTGATACGTTTTATAATATTTCTGAAAGCCTGAGTGATATGGGAATAAATGCTGCTTTCGATAATGACGGCGCTGATTTTTCAAATATGGCGGATCTCGACGGCGGAAATATCTCGATAGGCGGAGTCATTCACAAAGCTCACATTGAGGTTGACGAAAAGGGAACAAAGGCTGCCGCAGTAACGGGGATAATGATGGAGACCAATGCGGCTGTTGCAGAAGAAGATTATGTCGAAGTTGATCTTGACCGCCCGTTTGTTTTCGCGATATATGACTATGAAAACAATATTCCGATGTTTATCGGAGCGGTTACAGGACTGTATTCCGATTAAAACTATAAAATAATTTTGTATTGTCATACCGGTTAATATTTTTACATATATTTAGACTCACGGGTTAACTGAAAATATTGATTATATTTTACAAAAAAGCGAAATTAAATTTAATATCTGTTGTGAAAAATGGTACAAAATAGTAAAAATATAAAAAATAAGTAGAATTAATTTTAATTCTGTGGTAAAATATTACTTGGAAATCTGTCAGTTTTGCGAAGGAAATGTGACGGATTTTAGGGAGTTAGATTTTAGTTATATATGAGATTATTCTGTTTTAATCTTCGAAGAGGTGAATGTTTGTGGAAATTAAATTTACTGCGGAAGAAATCATTGGTATGGCAGTAATGATGAACAACGGTTCTGTTCCGTTTATGGGTCTTTCGACTATTTTGCCGCAGGGAGTTGAGAATGTTTTTAAGTGGAAGCCAAGCTTTATGTTTAATAAGGTTGTTGAAGCAAGCAGGGATAAGTTCAAGGAGAATGGAATCCTTGAAAGCTTTGAATTCACAAATCTTACATACACCATGCTTAAGTCGAAATATCAGATTTCGATAACAAAGGGCGATGAAACAAAAATTGAAGAAGCGATTTTCCTTGCGGATAACAACACCGCAGGAACGATGACTTTTAACAGTGACGGAACGTATACGATGGTCGACGGTTTTGATCAGAAAACGCTTGTTTCCGATTTCTCCGAAAAAGCGAAAAACGGAAGCTACAAAGTTTATCTCAGAGAACATCTTTGTAAGCCCGTAAAAATTTCCGCAGACGATATTGAAGAGGTCTTTAACCTAATGCATGTTTAATTGCTGCAAAGAACAGATTTTTATTTTTTATCATTTCATTTCCACAGGAAAAATGTTTCGAAGCATTTTTCTTGTGGAATTTTTATATATAAAAATAATAAAAACAAAATTGACAAATTGCATATTTTTATATATAATGTTACATATAAAATCTATGAATTACGGAGAGTTTTTATGAAAGCTAATATTAACGGAAAAAGTTCGTCTGACAATATAAAAATCACGCCTGAAATGCTGAAAAACGGAGACGTGCTTGCGGCTCTGATTCTGAGGTTCCTTAACAACAGAACCAAGGAAAATATGATCAGCGTCCTTTCATGTCTTCATGACGGAAACGTATTTCTTCCGGCGGAGGTTTCGATGAACGGAAACGATATGAAAATAGGCGGTCAGGGAGACAATCCTATAATGTTTCCTGTTCAGCACAGGATTTCGATAAAGCCTCAACTATACAAAGCCACAGACGGAAATGTCTATATTCCTATTTATTCAAGAAAGGAAAACGCAAGATCGGAGCATCTAAAGGGTGCGTCTCTGGTTAATCTTCCTTATCTCAAATGTGTAGAGATGCTGGAGGAAAATGATTCATGCAGCAGATTTGTGATTGATCCTCATTTGTATAATGTTGTGCTTGATGAAGACCTGATAGAAATATCAAAAAAACTGCCGTCAAGACTCTCGCAGCCAAATGAATGATATCCAAAGATAAGCCGCTTTAATCCTCGTTTCCATGATATTTACTCACGAAATGTATCGAATATGTGAAATTTTTTTCAAAGCCTTGTAAGATGAGAATAGCTGTGATACAATAGCCTTGGAAGGTTTCGACAGCATAGCCGGAATTCATACAAAGTTTAAGAAAATGAAATGAGGAAAATAAAATGGGTTTTTTAGATGATTTGAGCAAAAGACTTACGGTAGTAGGTCAGGAAGCAGCTTCTCAGACAAAGATTTTTGCCGAGACAACAAAAATTAATGCAAAAATTTCAGATGAGGAAAAACAGATAAATAATCTTTATCTTCAGCTTGGAAAAATCTGTTTTGAAAATAACAGGGATAATCCCGATAGCCGGTACTCCGATATTGTTAACAATATTAAAGATGCACAGACAAGGATAGTTTTCCACAGGGATGAACTCAGAAGGGCGAGAGGTCTGAAAAGCTGTCCTCAGTGCGGCGAAGATGTTCCGATAAATTCGCAGTTCTGCAATTTCTGCGGCTCAAAAGTTCCCGAGGTTGAACCTCAGTCTCCCGAAATTATTACAAACAAGTGCCCTCACTGCGGCGCGCCTGTTGACGATAAGTCAGCGTTCTGCCTTGTTTGCGGCGGTAATCTTCGGCCGATAGTTACGAGCTACCCGGCTAATCAGACAGGTTCTCTGGGAAGTTCTCTCCTCAATAACGAAGGCTCTTATTCCTATTCCACGCCGGTTCAGGAAAAGAGTCCGCTCAATTTCGAAATACCGTCGTCTGGTGAGCAGCAGGTGAAGACTCCTCTTGAAACACCGAATTCGTCGTTTGATGAAAATGGCGGTTCACAGGCAATAAGTCTCGAGAAAGATGATAATTTTTAATTCTTACTATAAAAAAGGGAACAGGCTTGACGGCTTGTTCCCTTGATTTTCATTTTCTCATATTTCTAAATTCATAAGGATCATAATCGGAAAAGTCATCCTTATTCTCCGATATGTTATCTTCGCTGTTTTTGAACATTCCCCGACCGGCGGAATATCCTTCTCCTCGCATTCGATATGCTCCATGCATTCCGATACCAATCATAACTATAAGCAGAATAACCCATATCATATCTATACCTCCCGTAATTCCACGATACCAAATTACAATAAATTATATTGTAGACATTATAGCTGTTATTCTTTTTCTTGTCAATACCAAATTACAATAAATTATATTGTAAACATTATAGCTGTTATTCTTTTTCTTGTCAATAAATCATATCGTTCGTTTTTTGGCGCTAAAGTCTTTTTTGCACGAGCGGAAATTTTGTTTATTTTGCTTGAATTATTACGAATTTGTTTTATAATTTTTTTCACTGATTTTTAGGGAAAAACTCGAAAAGCGTTGACAAAAATAGTCTGTAATGTTAAAATTATTTCGGGTAAGACTTTTTGTTACTGGCGGAAGTGGAAACCGTGACGAAGCAGTATTGGTTACAGCTTTGTTACAACAACCACAGGGAAGCAAAAAGGTATAATTATGCCGACCGTCTGGGCAGTCCTACTTACAAGGTAGGACTGCATTTTTTGATATTGTTTGGATAGATTAAACAATTATACGACGAAAGAATGACGGTAAAAAGCTCTTCATAGGAGGTCAATTTAAATGAAGAAGGTTGCTATCATAATGGGCAGCGACAGTGATTTGCCCGTTGTTGAAAAGGCTATTACAACTTTGGAGGAGTACGGTGTTCCTTTTGAGGTTCATGTTTACTCCGCACACAGAACACCGGTTGAAGCAAGAGATTTTTCCGTGAATGCCAAAGCTAACGGCTTCGGTGCGATAATCGCAGCAGCAGGAAAGGCGGCTCACCTCGCAGGCGCAATCGCTGCAAACACAACTCTTCCCGTGATCGGTATCCCTGTAAAGTCGTCAACTCTTGATGGTCTTGACGCTCTGCTTTCGACAGTTCAGATGCCTTCGGGTATTCCTGTTGCGACGGTCGCTATTGACGGTGCAGCAAATGCAGCTTTGCTTGCGATTCAGATCATTGCCGTTTCCGATGACGAGCTTGCAGAGAAGCTTGTAGCTTCAAGAGCCAAGGCTGCTCAGACAGTTCTTGAGAAGAACAAGGCTGTTGAAGAAAAGTACAACAAATAAAATGTACTGTAAATAAAAAATAAGTTTTAATTCAGAATAAATTAAAAACCCCTTTGTCAAATCACTTTTTATAAAGCGGACAATTAAGCTTACGAACAAAATCCTCCCCTTAAGGGGAGGTGTCAAAAATCACTCGTGATTTTTGACGGAGGGGTCGTTAAAAAAACAGGAGGAATTTTTACAATGGAAAAGACTGTTCAGATGTATGAGGGTAAGGCTAAGAAGGTTTTTGCTACAGACGATGAGAATTATTGCATCGTATCCTACAAGGATGACGCTACGGCTAACAACGGCCTGAAAAAGGGCACGATCCTCGGTAAGGGCGTTATCAACAACAGAGTAACAAACCACCTCATGAAGCTCGTTGAGAGCAAGGGCGTTCCTACTCACCTCGTTGAGGAG
>CAMHNT010000064.1 GCA_946186535.1 uncultured Clostridia bacterium | reverse complement strand
GGCTTCGTCCTTCTTTTCGACTGCCTCGGTCTTGCGGTCGAGGGTCTCTTCCTTTTGCTGGATACGCCTCTCCTGACGCTGCACCTCACGGCGGCGGTCGGCAATCTCCTTCTCGCTCTCATTGCGGAAGCGGTGAACCTCTTCTTTTCCCTCAAGAACAAGCTCCTTCTTTTTTGCCTCACCTGTCTTCATTGCGTCAGCCACAATGCGCCTTGCCTCTTCCTCTGCGGAACCGATTTCTTTTTCGGCGGTATTCCTGCGGATATTCATACCGGCAAAAACACCGGCGGCAACACCGGCAGCAAGCGCTGCAATGATGCAGATAATCAAAACAGCTGCATGAACCATCTCCCAGACACCTCCTTGTTTTGTGATTTTTACCCAAATTCAATCCAATCAAAAAACCTTTTAGGTGCCGTTACATACTATTAAATTGTTATTAATGTTCAATATTTTTGACCCCAAAGGGACTTATCCAATTGATAACACGCCGCCCGACAGGGATCTGTCTGAGCAGCTCGGCTACAAATTCGCATTGGATGCGGCACACACCGCAAAAATATCTATATATAACGGCTCCCGAAAGAGTCTGATTAAAAAAAGCAAATAAAAATGCGGTTTGAGCAAATATTCACGCATTTTATTTTGCGGACCCCATAGATACGGAGTCTAATGTAATTTTATACTAAAATCAAGCAGATGTCAATAAGTTTAGCAACAATTCCGAGAAAATAATTCTTAATTCGCAAAATTGAATCAGCTGCAAACACTATTTACCGCCCCCACCCGGGCAGCGTCTGACCGAGTCTGTCTTAAATACAGTGACAGCGCCGCAATATTTGCAATATATATAAAAATTTTTACGTTAATTTTTTGTAAACTATTGAAGAAATCAAAAAAATAAGGTATAATAAAGCTATCTTAATTTTTTAGGAGGAATTTATTATGTCAGTAAAAGTTGCTATTAACGGTTTTGGTCGTATCGGCCGTCTGGCTTTCCGTCAGATGTTCGGCGCAGAGGGTTATGAGGTAGTTGCTATCAACGACCTTACAAAGCCTTCAATGCTCGCTCATCTTCTCAAGTATGATACAGCACAGGGTGGTTACACAGGCAAAATCGGTGAGAACCTCCACACAATCGAGGCTGACGACGAGGCTAACACAATCACAGTTGACGGCAAGACACTTACAATCTATGCTAAGGCTAACGCTGCTGAGCTTCCTTGGGGCGAGATCGGCGTTGACGTAGTTCTCGAGTGCACAGGTTTCTATACATCAAAGGCTAAGTCACAGGCTCACATCGATGCAGGCGCTAAGAAGGTAGTTATCTCTGCTCCGGCAGGCAACGACCTCAAGACAATCGTTTACAGCGTAAACGAGAACACACTCACAGCTGATGATACAATCATCTCTGCTGCTTCCTGTACAACAAACTGCTTGGCTCCTATGGCTAAGGCTCTCAACGACTATGCTCCGATCCAGAGCGGTATCATGAGCACAATCCACGCTTACACAGGCGATCAGATGATCCTCGACGGTCCTCACAGAAAGGGCGACCTCAGAAGAGCAAGAGCAGGCGCTGCAAACATCGTTCCTAACTCAACAGGTGCTGCTAAGGCTATCGGTCTTGTAATTCCTGAGCTCAACGGCAAGCTCATCGGTTCTGCACAGCGTGTTCCTGTTCCGACAGGTTCAACAACAATCCTCACAGCTGTTGTAAAGGGTGCTGACGTTACAGTTGACGGCATCAACGCTGCTATGAAGGCTGCTGCTTCCGAGTCTTTCGGTTACAACACAGATCCTATCGTTTCTTCTGATGTTATCGGCATGAGATACGGTTCTTTGTTTGATGCTACTCAGACAATGGTTTCCAAGATTGCTGACGATCTCTATGAGGTACAGGTTGTTTCCTGGTACGACAACGAGAACAGCTACACAAGCCAGATGGTTAGAACAATCAAGTACTTCGCTGAGCTCTAATTTTTATTAAGGCTTTATTATAGTTAAAGTATTTGAAGTCCTCCTGTTCGGAATGAACGGGAGGACTTTTTTTATTGTTTTATTGTTAGCTTTCGGAGAAGAATGCAAGGGTTCGGGAGCGCAGCTCCCGATAGGTGCAGGGCGAAGCCCTGCACCTAAGAAAGCCCCCTCCGGGGATGAGTGACGCCCCAAGAATGCAAGCCGAAGGCGCAGCATGATTGGCTCGGCGGAACTTATGCATAGCTGGGGGGTGGGGGTGGCGAAAGTTTGATGAAAAGATTCAGCTTCGCAGAAGGATATTTTTAGCGGAAGGAAAGCAGTTTTTTTTTGAATGAGTAAAAAATATGTGAACAGTTTTAAAATATACTTTATCAAGTCGCCTTGGAGCGGCGAGGAGAATTTGTTTTAATCTTCGGGAAGGGACGCTTTCTGCCAAAGCGTCCCTCTTTCCAAAACAGTCCGCCGGACTGTTTTGGAAATTCACCCTTGCAAAGGGAAAGATTATGCCTTCGGCGACCAAGGGCGCTGCCCTTGGATCCTGCGCACTTTTTGAAAAACGTGCGTCAAAAACTTTAACAGTACCTTTCATAAGCCCTGGAATTGCGGTAAAAAAAACTTGTAAAAGTAGGGATATTGTTGTATAATAGTGGGTGTATATAAATTGAAAGTATAAAGTTTATAAAAAATTTTTTAAAATGTTATGAAAAAGGACGTGTAGAATATGGCTAAATATATTGTTCGTATCTTGAATTATTCATTCACAGTTTCGTCGGACGACGACAAGAGTTATATGGATAATGTTGCGGCTAAGGTTGAAAGACGTGTTAAAAGACTTTCAGATGAAATGCCGTCACGAAATCTTACTGAGGTTGCGCTCTTCGTAGCTATGGATTACTGCGATCAGTACATGAAATCCGTCGGTGACGGAAGCAACCTGAGAGGTCAGATCAAGGATTATCTCCAGGAATCGGGTTATGCAAGAAAACAGCTCGAAGAAACCAAAAAGGAAAACGAGCTTCTGAAAGCCGAAATCGAAGCTCTCAGAAACAGACTTTCTTCCAAAAACGCACCTGCCGAGACTCCCGAACCCGAAGAAGCTCCGAAGAAAAAAACTTCCCCAAAGGCGAAAAAAGCTCCCGTAATTGAGGACAGAACTCCGGAAAAGAAAGAAAATCAGTCGGAAAGTGCTCCCGTTCAGGGCTTTTTCAGTGAGGACGCTTTCGCCGAAAGCGCAGACGCAACAGCCGAAATCATGAGCTTCTTCGAGCAGAAAGCTTTCGAAGACGATGACGAATAATAAGGATTGATTTTTTTGGATAAAAATAAATCTATTGAAATACTTGCCCCGTGCGGTTCTTACGATTCCGTTGAGGCAGCCGTAAGACAAGGAGCCGATGCCGTGTACATTGGCTTCTTGCAGTTTAGCGCCCGTGCTTACGGCGAGAATTTTGACGTTGAGGCGCTTAAAAAGACTGTCCGATACTGTCACCTTCACGGTGTAAAGGTCCATCTTGCGCTGAACACCCTGATTTCGGACGACGAGCTTCCCGATGCGATTGAGGTTGCAAAGGAAGCGTACTTAAGCGGAGTCGACGCATTCATAATTCAGGACCTGGGTCTTGCAGAACTGATAAAAAATGCCTGTCCCGACATCGCTCTTCACGCTTCGACCCAGATGACCGTACACACTCCCGAAGCCGCCAAGCTGCTTTACGACCTCGGATTCGAGCGTGTTGTGCTTGCGAGAGAAATGAACCGTTCGGAAATTGAAGCCGTGGTGAAAAGCTGTCCTGTCGAAACGGAGGTTTTTGTCCACGGTGCGCTCTGTATGTGCGTCTCGGGTCAATGCTACCTATCCGCAATGATAGGCAGCAGAAGCGGAAACCGTGGGCGGTGCGCCCAGCCTTGCAGGCTTCCTTTCGCTGTTGAAAACGGCACGGGGCATGACCTGAGTCTGAAGGATAACTGCATTATAAACGAGCTGTCGGAGCTTGCGAAAATCGGTGTAACGAGCGCAAAGATCGAAGGACGTATGAAGCGCCCCGAATATGTTGCCGCTGCAGCCGCTGCCTGCCGCCATTCAGCCGACAACGGCTTTGCGGACAAGGACGAGCTTGACAGGCTCAGAGCCGTCTTTTCAAGAAGCGGTTTCACGGACGGCTACTACTTCGGCAGACTCGGAAAGGAAATGTTCGGAACACGCTCAAAGGACGATGTGGTTTCTGCGACAGAAAAGGTATTTTCCGAGATACGAAGAGAGTACAAGGACGAAGTTCAGACGAACCCGGTTGATTTTACTCTGACGGTTTTTGACGGTGCGCCTGCAATGCTGACGGCGGAGTGCGGTTCTCATACAGTTTGTATTGACGGAGAAATCCCCGAATATGCGAGAAATCTTCCGCTGAGCGAGGAAAAAGCAAAAGCACAGCTCTCAAAAACAGGGGGCACTGCCTTCAGAGTGCGGAACGTCACGGTTCAGATCGGCGAGGGTCTTACTGTTCCGATATCATCTCTGAATCTCATGAGAAGAGAAGCCTTGAATCAGCTTGAATCGCTTCTGACAAAAGTGCCGGAGCGGTCATATACTGCCCCCGGAAATCTCCGCCCTATCCCCCACCGCAGACAGAACAAAATGCAGTACAGGGCAAGCTTCCGAAGCTGCGATATTCCCTACTGTTTCAAACAGTGCGAGCTTGTATACGTTCCGCTGTTCTCCGATATTGATGATATCAGGGGTCTTTCCGAGCGTGGATTCAATGCTGCGGTCGAGATACCGAGGGTTATTTTCGGTCTTGAAGAAAAAGTAAAATCGGCGCTTCTCGCTGTCCATGACATAGGTATCAATGACGTTTACTGTAATAATATCGGTGCGGTAGCTCTTGCGAGAAATCTTGGCTTCACCGTTCACGGCGGATTTGCACTGAATATTTTCAATACAAAATCTGTCGAGTTTTACAAAAAGCTCGGTGTTTCCGACACCGAACTTTCGATTGAGCTTACCGCAAGCCAGATCAACAGAATCGGCGGAAACGGAAAAATCGGAGCAGTCGGCTACGGATATCTTCCGCTTATGATTACGAGGAACTGCCCGAACAAAAACGGGAACGGCTGCGGAAAATGCGGCGGCAAAAGCACAATAACCGACAGAAAAGGCAGCGTTTTCACGCTCATGTGTCATAGCGGCTGCACTGAGCTTTTAAACTGCAATCCGCTCATCATGTCGGACAAGCAGGATCAGTTTAAAAATATCGACTTTATGACATTGAAATTCACTTATGAAAGCCGTGAGGAGTGCGAGCGGATTTTCAGGAATTATATAAACAAGGAAAAGCCCCGCGGAGAATACACACGAGGTCTTTATTTCCGTGGAGTTGAATGAGGTTACTATGGATTGTTTGAAAATAAAAAAGGTCAGGGATAATGCCATTATTCCAAAAAGAGCGACAAGCGGTTCGGCAGGCGTCGACCTGTATGCCTGCATTGATGAGCCTGTCACGGTCGGAAGCGGAGATCTGGTTAAAATTCCGACCGGGATCGCCGTCGAGCTTCCGAATGAAAACATGGCGGCTTTTGTGTTTGCGAGAAGCGGACTCGGAATCAACCACGGTATCGCCCCGAGCAACGCCGTCGGAGTTGTTGACAGCGACTACCGTGGAGAAGTCTGCGTAGGACTTACGAATCACAGCAATGAATCGTTTGTTATAGAACCGCAGACACGAATCGCACAGCTTATTGTTATGCCCGTTCTGCCTCTCCCGATTCTGGAGGTTGACGGTTTAAGCGACACACAGCGAGGAGAAAACGGCTTCGGGTCAACGGGAAAAAAATAAAGGTAAATGTATATATGATAAGCTTTGACATTGAAACAATTGATATTTTTCCGCTGATAATATCTGCATACCTTTTATTAATAAACATATTAACATTTATCGTTTACGCAGCGGACAAGAACAAAGCAAAAAAGAATAAACGCAGAATATCCGAATACACTCTCATAACGCTTGCAGTCATAGGCGGAAGCATAGGTGCAGCTCTTGGAATGAAAATATTTCATCACAAAACAAAAAAGCCTAAGTTCTATGTCGGAGTTCCAGTTATTCTGATTTTGCAGATTTTTCTGATAATCGCATCCGTATATATTATTAATAAAAATATAATTTCATTTTAAACAAACCAGCCAATCAACACCGTACAGGATATTGATTGGCTGGTTTTTCATACTGTTTAGAATTGTTTTTCTATATCTCTGCCTCCGTATAAAATCCTAAGTACAGTCACAGTTTTTTCTCCGTATCCGTCATGTAAAAAATCAGATAATTGTCCTTAGGTGCGATACGGGTATTCCGGCTAAGCCAAGGTTCTTTTTGGTATAGTCGAAAACGCTCCGGAAATTGATTTAAACTTAATATCATTTCCTCAAGCCTATTCAACTGACTGTTTGCATTTTCCGGAGATTTCAAATCAAAAGCAATATACTCATAAACAGCACGTAAATCATACTCTGCCTGCTCGGACTAAACAACCTCATAAATCATAAGTTGTATTCCTTGCGAATATCGGCAAATACATTTTTTGCAGATTTCGTATTTCCTTCTTCTGCACTTCTGTAGCCTTTTTCAAGCTCAACGTTTAACTCCTCATCGGTCATATCTTTGATATCAAGCGGTATGAAATCGGGAATTTTCACATCAAACGGCAACCCTTTTGTGAAGAAATATCTGCTTATAAAACATATTAATTGCATTTGAAGCAGGTATGCCGAGCGCCGTGAGAATATTTTCCGCCTGTTCCTTGACATCAGGTTCAATTCTTACATACAAATTAGCCGACTTTACTGCCATAGAGAACTACCCCTTTCAAGTATCTTTATAATATTATACTCGTTTGTAGGTACAATGGCAATACATTTTAAAAATATTCTTTACTCAATTCTCCACCACTCTTATCCCGATAACCGTAATATCATCATCTCTCCCAAGCTTACTCCCGATAGTCGCTTCATCGATGATATCGTTCACAAGCTCCTGAACCTCGTCCCCCTCAAAATCTCTCATCATTGCGCCGATCCATTTGTCGCTTATGGAAACTGCGCCGTCCGACAGCATAATTATAATGTCTCCGTGGTCAAGCTCCACCTCGTCATGCGTAAGCTTGATATCCGTCAGAATTCCTGCCGGGAGCGAGGTCGGCTCGAACCTCAGAATTCTTCCGCCCTTCCGAACGAATGTAATCGGTGCGCCTGCTTTCATAATCTCAGCATATCCCGAAAAGAGATCGAGACTCACGAGGTCGACCGTTGCGAGAGATTCGTCCTGCGACTTGACCATCAAGGCGGAATTCGCAACGCTCAGCGCGCAGTCATATCCAAAACCGACCTTCAGAAGCTTTGACATAATGCTCACCGCCATGCTTGCGTCGACTGCGGCTCTTCCGCCTGTTCCCATGCCGTCGCTGATTACGGAAACGAATCTGCCCTGACCGTCGTTGAAGTAGTTGAAGCTGTCGCCGCAAAGACTTCCGTCACTGCAAACGTGCTGCGCCGAGCCGATCTGAATATCAAACCTCGGCTTTTCACAGAACACAGCCCTAACCCTGTTGCTGACCGCCGTCATTTTCGGCGGTTCAAGAGTCCTTCCGCACGTTTTCGATATTTCCTTCACCATATTTCCCTTTTTCAGAAGCTTCCTGTCCGTGTCTGCAAGCTCCAGCTCAACCGTCATTCTGCCGAGCCTGTCTATCCTGCAGCTGCACTCGACCGGCACAAACCCGTTAGCCTTAAGCAACGCACAAACTCTCTCCGAAGCGGCTATATCATAGCTTTCGATACTTTCAAATTCCTCCTTGAAATCGTGAAGAATATCCCCCAGACCGCTGAACTGCCCTGCGACAACTCCCCTTATCTGTGAAACTCTCGCTTCTGCGGCAATAAAACTCTTGTAGCTGTCGTAGTGACTGTTCACGGACTGCGCCATTTCCTCGGATTTGCAGCACCTCTTGTTGAACAGCTTTTTGATATCCGTACCGTCAACCTCTCCGCAGCTTCTCAGTATCGGTGTCAGATCGGAAAATCTTTCCTCCTTTTTCTCCCTGACATCCTGCCAGCAGAACGCACGCATACCGCATCTCGAGCAGTTCTCCTCAACACATTTTGTATACACGCTGTCGACGTCTGCCGCATAATAATCCTTCAGCTTCACCGCAACAGCATTCACAGCATGAGATATATTTTTTAGCGCATTCGAAGCAAAATCGAGCCGCATAATAACCGAACGTCTCAGCCCTTCGCTGTTCGACGTATCGGTGTGCGGAGTGACAAACGAAGATATCCTGTTCCCGATTTCCTTCGGCACAGCAAGAAATATAACCGAAGCGAGAATCGTTTCATAGAAAGCCGAAGCCGTCTGAGCGGTAACGCCGTCCTGAAGCGAAACGATACTGCTGCATATCACAAACGCCGACACCGTTCCGATCCTGCCGATATATGAAAACAGCCCTGCCATGAGTCCGCCGAAGCTGTAGCAAGCCGACACAAAACCGAAATCCGCCGCACCTATCCCGAACACGATACCCGTGGCAACTCCGCCGATGCACCCGCCGGCAACCGACCCATAATACGCACAGAACAGAACCGCCGTCACCGCAAGAATCCTTCCGAGCGAAATTCCGCCCAGCGTCAGGGAATTCGCCGACAGTAGAAAAATGCATGCAGTCATTACGATACAAGCGATCTCCTGCTGATTATATGTAGAAATCCCCTTGCTTCCTGCCGCCAGAACAATCGTCTGACTGAAAAAATACGCTCCGACCGCCGCCAGGAGAGCTTCAATAACGCACATAATTATATCCATCTGCCCCTTATATGTAACCATCACAATCACACTTCCTGTGCAGACAAGCGGAACCATAGCAACAAGCGGAGCAAAAACACGGCTTCTGCTTATAGCCTCGATATCATTGAGCATCCACCGCAGAGCAAAAATAGTAACAATCGTCGCCACATACCGGAAACTTCCCTTGGGATACAGCAAAATATAACCGAGAACAGAGCCGACCGACGCAGTCAGTGCATTCTCATAAGGCACAGCCGCACAGAACGCAGCTCCGAACGGTGCATAGCTTCCGAACACCGCTCCGTGAGAAACAACAGCGCCGCACAAAAAATAAACCAAATTGATTACGATCGACCTGTAAGCACCCTTTTCGAGAATCTCGGAAATAAAACCTCTTCTTCTGAGCTGAATTGCTCGCATGTCCAACATCCTTTCAAATTTGTAATACTCGTATTTCTTTGATGTAAACATTGTAACAGCAAAGTCAAAAAAAAACAGTCGCACTCGGTTGTCGCAAATTCTTTTTTTGCCCCGATTCCGGAGACATTCTTTACATAAGCCATCGCCCGTGGAAGGGGACTTAAGACGGTAGGGTTTCTCTCTATCTAACTCATTGGACTTTTTTACCCCGATTCCGGAGACATTCTTTACATAAGCCATCGCCCGTGGAAGGGGACTTAAGGCGGTAGGGTTTTTCTCTATCTAACTCATTGGACTTTTCATACAGTCGTTTATCAAAAATATCAAAAGCATAAACAAATAAATATCTTTTGCCAAAAGAAAAAACTCACGGCACGAAAAACCGAACACAGTAGGCGGTCGTCAGGTCGCCGGGCGTAAAGCGAGCGACTTTAGCGCCGAAGGCGATAACTCGGAGCGAGCGGAAGAGGAGTCAGGTAGACTCCGAAAACTTGCGGTT
Source organism: uncultured Clostridia bacterium (assembly GCA_946186535.1). Lineage (GTDB taxonomy): Bacteria > Bacillota > Clostridia > Oscillospirales > Acutalibacteraceae > RUG592. Next base: position 313 of record CAMHNT010000064.1, on the reverse strand, counting down.
CGAACAAAAAGGGGGTGTTAGGGGAAAATCGCACATTTAAGGAGCGCAAGCGACGCGTGCGATTGTCCCCTGACTTCCTTTTTGCCTACTTTTTGGGAATCCAAAAAGTAGGTCGTCCGCCCGGCGACAGAGGGCAAAACTTGAACATAAGATATCTTAAACTTAAGGAGGATATCTTGTGTTTAAGATGCTTTTCTATTCAGCTGAATCTTTTCATCAGACTTTCGCCACCCCCAACCCCCTCCCCGGAGGGGGCTATACTGGGTGTGGGCTTCGCCCACACCCATCGGGAGCTGCGCTCCCGAACCCTTGC
>CAMHNT010000063.1 GCA_946186535.1 uncultured Clostridia bacterium | reverse complement strand
TTGCCTATTTGGTCCCCAGACGTGTCTGTTTGGTTCAGAAGAACTAATATTGGTTTATTGTTGATATAATAATATTATTATATGCCGTTTTTATATAAATATTCACCATAAAATGTGTCTTTTTAAATTTTGGCTTTCATAATATGCTGAAAGTAAAAGAAGGTTTTGAAAAGATCGTTTCGTGAGTTCGGAAAAGGATTGTAATTATTTGTAAACAAAAAAATAAGAACGAGCCGACAGCCGTTCTTACTTTAAGGGAATCGTATTTTAGAAAGAGGTCATATTCTAAGATAATCCTGTTACGATGTTAGCAATCATTCATCGTAAGTCTGATTCGTATCAGCAGTGTTAGCAATCATTCACTGCAATAATAGAATACAACAGAATTGAAACAATTTCAAGGGGGGTTGCCTATTTGGTCCCCAGACGTGTCTGTTTGGTTCAGAAGAACTAATATTGGTTCATTGTTGATATAATAGTATTATTATATGCGAATTTTATGTAAATATTTACTATAAAATGTGTCTTTTTTTATTTTGGCTTTCGTAATGTGATGAGAAATTAAAGAAGTATTTGAAAAGATGGTTTCATGAGTTGGAAAAAGAACTGTAATTATTTGTAAACAAAAAAATAAGAACGAACTGAAGTCGTTCTTATTTTGGGGAATCGTATTTTATAAAGAGGTTTTTTCTTAGTGGATCGGTTAAATATGCACAAAACCAAGTGATAGTTCTGTGTTGTACAATGTGTAAAGAATAACTCTTTTTTTAAATAAATTCAATAGTTTTTGTCTGTTCGGTACTTTTTGATGTCTGTTTGGTAATTAAAGCACAATTATTGTCATTTATAATTTTTTTTCGGAAGTCTTACTATGAAATGAATTATGTCTTCGTCCATCTCAACGTAAGCAACACCCTTGTATGATTCTGCTATACGCTGTACTGTGCTGAGTCCGAGCCCCTCATGATTTTTCTTTCCGGAATAGCTGTATTCAAAAACGTGAGAGAGCTCACTAATGTCTCCGAAAAATTTGTTGGAAATATCAATTACGCTGCTTCCGCCGCTTTCGTAGATTTTTACGACAATTCCGTATTCGCGGTCCTTTTCGCTGCTGACGGCGTCGATTGCGTTCTGAAGAAGATTCCCTATGATACGGTTGATTTCGTAGGCTTCGGGAGCGAGACCCTTGAGGTTGTTTGTGATGTCGAAATGTATTTTTATTCCGTTGCTTTCCGCATCGGAACGGTAAGCATAGAGCATTGCGCTTATTGATGTATCATAGATCGGAAGAACTTCATTTACATATTCCGTCTCGCTTACCATTTTGCTGACATATTCCTTACATTCATCGTATTTCCCCGCTTCGAGAAGACCGTTTACGGCGTGAAGGTGAAGATTGAAATCATGACGCTGAGCACGAATCATTTTAATAAATGATTTCAGTTCTTTCTGGTGCTGTTTTTCCTGTTCGGAAACATCGGAAAGAATCGAATATTCAACGAGAATTTTAAGCATTGAAAAACTGATGAGAATATATGTGAACGAGAAGAAAAATTCAAAGCCTATGTAGAATATTGCTTTTTCATTCTGGCTTATGACTCCGAGAGACATATATATGCCCATTATGATAACGACAGTAAGAGCGATGAGAACGGAAAAAATTATTGTACGGTTTGATTTGACCTTAGGATCTTCGTGATAGAAAAAGTCGCGCACCCATGAGTTGCTGAAAAATGATATTTTCTGAATCCAAACAATAAAAAATACAGCCGCAATAATTCCGAGATATACGAGCATATAAATCAGACGTGCGATACTTAAGTCGCCCGTATTGGTTCCGTCGATTTCCGACCTGGCGACCTGAAGTCCGATAAATGTCAGATAGATATAATAATTCAAAACGATTGCTGTGCTCATCGCAAAGGACAGGATTTTTTCAAAAGTCCGCCATTTGTCGAAAAGTATCCGTACCAAAGTCCAGACGACCAGAAGTGCCAGAAGAGTTATGTCAGTAAATCTTCCTTCCGTAAAAGTCCAGACAATGCTGCTTAAAAATACAAATCCTATTATCGTAACAAATTCGGTAAGCGAAAATTTTGTGTTGAGCCATAGAACAAGACACATGATAACGCCGACTGTCATTCCGAATGTCATTGAAATTGCAAACTGAAGCAAGTTGTCACCCCCTGAATTCTATAGAGAAATTTTAACATATATAAAGTATTAATTCAACAGATTCTTAATCTCCTTGAAAATTTTAATAAAATCCGATGAATATTTAGACATTGTTTTATTCTTTTTGAGAACAAAAAGAGATTTCAAATATGGTATCATAAAATAGATTATATATTGACTTATGTATATAAAAAGGGAATTGTATATTTACGGAAATAAGAATCCGTATGAATTCGGGAATATAGCATGCAGGCTTCTCAATGCGGTTAAATCAAATCCCGGATTTCTTAGAAAATCGGAGCGAGGCTCCGGAAAGAAGAGGTGATATTTATGGCATTAGTGCCGATTCGTACCGTAGTTGTTGACGATGATCACAGATCGGCTGAGGCTACGATAGCTTTGTTAAAAAATTTTCCTGCCGTTGAGGTGATCGACTATGTGGACAACAGTCCGGAGCTTATGTCTCGTCTGCCGGAAATGGATGCGGAGCTGCTTGTTCTTGACATAGAAATGCCCTATAACGACGGCATGAACGTGGCGTCGTTTGTTAAGAAAAAGCATCCGAAAATCGAAATTATATTCTGTACGGGGCACGCATATTTTGCTGCGGACTGTTACGATTTCGAACCGGTGGATTTCGTTACTAAGCCAATTAACACGGCAAGACTCCAGAGAGCAATCGAACGTGCTCAGAAGAAACTCAGGAATACGATTGGGGAGTTTTCGGACGAAAAAAAGAATGAATCAAAAAGTAAAAAAATCGGTATCAACGTCGAGGGAGGATATCAGATCATAGATGTTGACAATATCCTTTATATTGAAAAGAAGGGAAGAAAAATCTATATCAACACGAAAGGAAAGAATTCACTCGTTTCAAAATACAATCTCACTCAGCTTGAAGAAATTCTCTCTCCTCATGATTTTTTTCGCTGTCACCAGTCATTCATAGTTCCGATGAAGAAGATCCGATACGTAAAAAACAACCAGTTTGGAAAAACATATTCTATTATTCTGAAAGAAAGCTATGATGAAATTCCCCTCAGTCGTGGAAAGCATGCCGAAATAAAAGAAAAACTGGAGCAATACGGAATAAAATTTGTATAATTTTTCGCTTAAATTCCTTCGTGGAATAGTTCAGTGTGCAGAAAATGACATCAATGTTAAATAAATTGAGAAAAACTCTTGATTTTTAACCGAATTAATGCTATCATACTATATGAATGAGACGTATTAAAGGAGGTGCTTACGATGCCGAACATTAAATCAGCTAAGAAGCGTGTTAAGGTTATCGCTACAAAAACAGCTCAGAACAAGGCTGCAAAGTCTGCATTGAAGACAACAATCAAGAAGGCTAACGCTGCTATCGACACTAATGCTGCTGACAAGGCAGAAGCAGTAAAGGTTGCTATCAAGAAGATCGACCAGGCTGCTGCAAGAGGTTTACTTCACAAGAACAAGGCTGCAAGAAACAAGTCTGCACTTGTTAAGAAGCTTAACGCTGCTAACTGATTCTTTCAGTAAAGCAAAAGTCAATAAGACTTCCAAAACCGCTCCATCCCGAGCGGTTTTTTATTTTACTGCGATTCCGGACATACTCTTTACATTGGACATCGCCCGAGGAAGGGGACTTAGGGTGTCAGGGTTTCTCTCAATTATACTCATTGGACTTTTCCTACTTTATTTTACTGCGATTCCGGAGTTATTACTGACGTGAACCATCAATCATGGGTGTAACATATTCTTTATTTATTTCTTTGATTTGTCCTTTATTTGTCCGTTAATCTGTTCGGTATTTCTCCGTCGGATTCTTCGGCTTAAAATATAGTCCTGAACCGAAGAATAATAAATGCTGTGAAAGCGGAAATAACCGCAGGCTTTACTATCCAGTTGAAAACGTCTATTTCAATGTTTGCTACCTTGATAAGCCGATAGGTCGAGAGAGTCGAATTTAAAATTGTGCTGACGAACATTATTATAATAATTGCTCTTATTCCCAGATGAGGTATAAGAAACATAGCAAGTATGACTCTGATTGATGAGTCGATTATATTGTAGGTGAAGTAATGAAGCTGTTGATTCAGTCCTTTCAGCATACCGTCAACAACGTGGTCGAGATATGAAAAAGGTACTGTGAGTGCGAGTATTTTTATATAGAATCCGACATCGTCACGATTGTAAAGGAGCTTTCCGAGCATATCTGAAAACGTCAGGAAAAATACGGTTGTGGGTATAATGAAAAGAAAGGTTGCTTTCAGAACTTTTTTTGCCATGCGTGAAATACCGTTGGTGTGATTCTCGGCTTTTGCTTCACTCATTTCCGGAATCATAAGAGTTGAAAAGGAAGAAAGAAAAACAGCCGGAAACATCAGAACCGGCATTGCCATTCCTGTTATTACGCCGTATTCCGCCAGAGCGTTTTCGGGGGTGAATCCGTATTTCTGAAGTCCGGAGGGAATGAGTGTATTTTCATACATACTCAGTCCCGAGCGCAGACAGGAGCTTCCCATTACCGGAAGCCCTATTGAACAAAGCTTTTTTAATGTGCCGTCCGTTTTTTCGCTTTTTGCTTTATATTTTTTGATATCAAGGAAATACAGAACAGCGGAATAAACACAGCTTCCCATTTCCGAAACAGTTGTTCCAATCGCAACGGCACAGCAGGCGTACTCAAGTCCTTTTTCGCACAACGGCGTGATGATGGCTATACACACGGCTATCTGAATAATCTGTTCAAATAGCTGCTCACTGGCTGATTTTATCACTTTTCTTACGGCGAGAAAATATCCTCGGAAGCAGGCGGAAACAGACATGAACGGGAGGCTTGCCGAAAGGACTTTCAAAGACAGAACGGTTCTTGCGTCCCCCAGAAAGTCAATGCCTATTTTAGATGAAAGAAAAAACAGTAGTGTTCCTGCTATACTGCTTAAGGCGATTCCGATAGACATACATATCGTAACTGCCCTTTTTGCAACTCCGTAACGTCCGAAAGCAATGGAATCCGTAACCAGACGAGTCACTGCGAGAGTGATTCCGGAGGTGGCAAATGTTGCGGAAAAAGCGTAAACGGTTATAACAAGCCGATAAATTCCCATACCTTCCGCGCCTATCTTCTGGCTTATGTAGATATTGAACATAACAGCGATTATCTGAGTGACAACAAGAGTTCCGGTCATAAGAAGAGAATTTTTTATAAACCTTTTTTTCAGCAATCCTGAACACCGCCTTGAATTTTATAAATTGTCTTTTAATTTATATGTGGGAAGGACGGGTTTATGCTATTGAGTTGCTTTGATGAAGTATGGCATTTGGGGTCTGATAAGAATTATTTTAGGAGATACTGCAATGAATGAACGAAAACTAACCAAAATCACGGATAAAAAATTCTACAATATCAAATTCAAATTCTATCTTATAGCATATGCAGTAATTCTTGTCGTTTCTTATATCCTTTCGGTATGGGGAGAGTCGGACGGAGACGCAGTACTTTTTGTATTTGCGCTGATGTTCGGTATCTATTTTTGTGTGTATCTTGGTATTGCGGCGGCGTTATCGGTTATCGCTGCTATATTGATAAAGGTGTTAAAGTCGAGGAAGGGGATTCTTTCCTGCGTTATCTTTACGTTAGTGTCTGTTGCTTATCTTGCCGCCGTCGTTATGACTGTTTCAGGAATACACAACCTGTCGTTTTCGCTGGGATTCTGAATCGTGCACCGAAAAGGAAAAAATAAAAAAATTGGAAAAAAGTGTTGACAAATATAAAATATGGTGATATAATAATCAAGCAGTCACGAAAGACGGCAAAACAAATGCGGATGTAGCTCATCTGGTAGAGCGCCACCTTGCCAAGGTGGAGGTAGCGGGTTCGAGCCCCGTCATCCGCTCTTGAGTTTAGGTCAACCTTTGGTTGACCTTTTTTGTTTTATTACTTTTTACAATGTGTGACTGAAATAAATTGTAATTTAGAGGAGGAGAGAACTTTGCTAAAAAAGTACAGATTTGGCGTTGATATATGTGGCATAATCGTTTTTATGATTGTAATGATTCCAAATTTTATTTGGATAGCAATCCCTGCGCCAAATGATGTATTGAGAAAAGAATCAGTAACTGCAATCATTGATACTGTTGGTTCGATTTGTCAAGTTTTATTTGTTAGTTCTCTTTGCATTATCATAAACAAAGAAAGAAATAAATTACAGTTTTCACCGTTGCTTATATCTTCAATGGTTTGTATTATTTTATACTTTATAGGCTGGGTGTTATATTACATTGGCTTTATCAATCCATTTGTGATACTGTCTTTGACACTTCCTCCTTGTCTTGCATTTATCTTTTTTGCGTTGGAGAGAAAAAATGTTATAGCAGTTGTTCCTGCGGTCTGCTTTACTATTTGTCATTTTATATATGGAGTAGTAAATTATATAATATAAATTTCTGCTTTATATTTAATAACGCTGTCGAAAAAAGTCCCCGACATAAAAACAGGAGGTCTTGAATGTTTATAGGTAATGTAGAAATAAAAGGCTATGCCGCTCTTGCGCCTATGGCAGGCGTTGCGGACAGAGCGTTCCGTGAGCTGTGCAGAGATTTCGGAGCGGCTTATGTTGTTACGGAAATGGTCAGTGCAAAGGGCGTTTCATATAAAAGCGTAAAGTCAACCGAACTTATGGAGGTATCCGAAAGGGAACGTCCGGCAGGCGTTCAGATATTCGGAAACGAACCTCAGACAATGGCGGAAGCTGCCGTTACGGCTATGCGGTTCAAGCCGGAAATTATCGATATAAATATGGGCTGTCCTGCGCCGAAGGTCAGCGGCAACGGCTGTGGGTCGGCGCTTATGAAAAATCCGAAGCTTTGCGGCGAGATTGTAAAGGCTGTGAGTGAGGCTGTGCCTGTGCCGGTTACGGTGAAGATACGCAAGGGCTGGGACGAAAGCTCCGTTAATGCGGTCGAGGTTGCTCAGATTTGTGAAGCAAACGGTGCAAAGGCTGTCGCCGTTCACGGTCGGACAAGATCTCAGCAGTACATGGGTCATGCGGACTGGGGAATTATAAAAGCAGTGAAGGACGCCGTTAAAATTCCCGTCATCGGCAACGGCGATATTGTAACCGCCGAGGACGCACAGAGAATGTATGAGGAAACAGGCTGTGACCTTGTTATGATAGGCAGGGGCGCTTTAGGCAACCCGTGGCTGTTTATGCAGATTTACTCCTGGTTCAAAAATGAAAAACAGATACCGCCGCCGACAAAAACCGAAAGGCTGTATGTCATGCTAAAGCACATAAAAGCTCTTTGTGAGTATAAGGGCGAGGAGCATGGCATGCGTGAAGCGAGAAAGCACGTTGCGTGGTATCTGAAAGGCTTTAAGGGCGCAGCGGCTTTCAGAAATGCCGCAGGAAAGCTCACAACGTTCAGGGAGCTTGAAGAACTGGTCGGAGAGGTTTATAAGATGAATGTGTGAAGAATCTTTAAATTTATTTTTTGGCTATTGATTTCAATAAACAGCGACTGTATAATGTAATTAAAAATTACGTTATACAGCCGTTGTTTGTTTTTTTGAGGTGAGTGCCATGTCTGACAATTCGGAGAAAAAATTCTATGCCGCCCTGATCCTGCCTGTTTCAATTTTAATAATAATAGTAGTTTTTATTGGAGAGTTTATTATCGGAATTTCTTCCATAATGCCTGAAAGCGGTTCTCGGCCGGATTATTCGGAGGGAAATAAAGGAAATAATCCGACGTCTGCCGATTCGGAAGAAAATAAAAAGCTTAATCAGCTGCTTGCAGAATGTGATTCGATTAAAAAATACGATTGGCAGCAAGATATCAATTATTCAAAAAATACGAATGAAATTTTTATTTCGCTTAATTGGCATGAAGAGGTTGAATGCCTTGATTTAGCGGCAGTAAAGGAAACCTACTCGGATAGTTGCGAAACTGTTTTTAATGATGACAGCTATTCCGACAGCGCCGTTTATTTTTGTTTCCGATATCCAAGCAAGCTGTATACAAATGCAATATCATATTCATATCAAATTGAAAATATTACAAGCTCTTATGACAATATATTATTCCGAAGCAGCCCCAGCGATAATATTACAATCGATGAGATTGCCGAAAACTTTCCGGAAATTTCTCAGCTCGATGCGAAGTACAGTAAAATTATAAATATTGAAAATATCAGGAAATTCGAAAATCTTGTATATCTTTCTTCGTATGAAATTTCATCTGAAGATGTTGCCGAAATCGAAAAAATTCTGCCTGATTGCATGGTAGAAAATTCCAAGGAAACCTACGATTTACCCTTTGAAAGTAATGACGTTAAAGAGGCTGCAGACGAGGTTGTGAAAAAATACGGTGATGACTGGACTTTGTATTACGGTAATATTTTGTACGACGGAAAGACTGTTCTTATCAGAGTGAAATCTACGCACGATGATTTTACGTTTGATGATATTTATCCGCTTTACGAGGATTTAAAACAGGAATTTTCCGAAAACAGAAAAGAACAGTTCGGAAATTCGGGCTATATCCTTGATGTTTCGTTTGAAGACAATACACCTCATTTTATGAATACCGTAAACAAGGTGGAAATATCCTGCACAAGTAAAGGCTCACACGAAACGAAAATTTTTATTAATAATAAAGGAATGAAAGTAACCGATTTTGCACGGGAGTTTCCCGAGTGCAGCGTTTTGTTTCTTTATCCCGAAAATATGGATAGCGTCGATGATTTGTTTGGATTTTACAATCTGAACCGAGTGAAGTTCTATGAAGATTCCGAGCGGACAATAACGAATGAAGAAAAACAAGCGATCAAATCATCGTACTTTGACTGTGAGGTTGATTAGCGGCAGATTGGCGGAACAGAAAAATTAAAAACAAAACATTTTTAATTTCGGTTATTAAACTTGCTGCATTTAACTTTAATGATGCAGCAAGTTTTTGCTATCTGTAATTTTTGAGAAGCCATTTCGCAACACCATCATTGTCGTTGGTGCCTATAATGCCCGTGGCGATTTCCTTGATTTTATCAGCTGCATTTCCGACAGCGTAAAATTCATCGGATATCTCAGCCATAGGAATATCGTTTAGAGCATCGCCGAACGAAACAACCCTGTCGCATTTCATAATATCCTTTAACTGCAAAATCGCATTTGCTTTAGTTGCGGCGGCAGGCATTATTTCAAGCCAGTATTCACCACTGTAAATATCGGTTTGAAAAAAGCAGTTGAATTTGTCCTTAAGAGAATTATAAACAGGAGCAAGCTTTTCCTTAGCATCGATGCATGTAAAATAAAATTTCTTGCCATCAAGAATTCCGCTCTCATTGTTCAGCGGTCGGTTTCGGAAATCGCCTTTTCTTGTATCAATAAAATCGCTTAGACCTGCGCTTAAGGTATTTGTGACGTAGGAAAATTTTTCGATACCGTCAATCAGGGAATACACTATAGGATAAATGCCGCCCGAAACCAGAGAGGAATAAATCTTATTGGATTCCTCTTCGGCAAAAGTATTTGACGCAATTCGTTCCAGTGTCTGATTATTTATAATAAATGCACCGTTGTATACAATAAGCGGAATTTTAGCGGACAAACCGTCCGCCGCTTTTTTAGCAGTATGAACCGAGCGTGCGGTTGCATATGAAAAAAGCATGCCTCTTTCCACGAGTGAATTGATGATTTTACAGCTGTATTCGGAAACGTGCTGCTCACTGTCAAGAAGCGTTCCGTCAAGATCTGATATGTAAAGAGTTTTTTGCATTATTATTCCTCCCGGGTTGAACTATGGCGTTTTGTTTAATTATAACATAAAATCATCTGCATAAAAACCGCAAAATGTGATAAAAGTAAAATGAGTTAAAAATTCAAAATTTTTTGAAAAAAGCTGTTGACAAATGTAAATCGATGTGGTATTATAGATAAGCACTCTTCAAGAGAGCA
>CAMHNT010000062.1 GCA_946186535.1 uncultured Clostridia bacterium | reverse complement strand
TATGATAAGCACCCGTACTATTAAATTTCCGACGGTATTATGTATAAGTGTTTCTATACCTATAGCATCATTCAAAATCAGCCCCAAAAAACAGCCGATACAATTAGTGATAAATTCTATCCAATCTATTTTGTGAGGTCCTTTTATTTCATCTTTAAGACCTTCTTTTAGAAGCTTCTGATTATAGTATTTTCTTTCATTCATTCCTGCTGCAATTTCTCCGTTCTTTAATGTTAGTGAAAGTATTGCTAATACTAATTCTCAACAAAATTTTTTCGGTCTGATTTCCGCAATATTGCGTCATCGAACTTGAACGACAGTATTGCGGAAATCTCGCTCGAAAATCTATTAAATAAAGCTTTTAATTTAAAATCAGTATTACTTTGAAAAATCAGAATTTGTCGCCGAGCGGCGACGGGCAACACGGGAAGCGGTTTTTGTTATGAATTAGGCTCATGTACCCGACCGGTAATTGATCTTATTTTTTAATCGGAATTTACATTCCATCTATCAATTCAATTTCGTAGTCAGAACCTAATTCTTTGCATAATTGATAGTAGCATCTTTTAGCAGCATCCAAAAATTCGGCTATTTGTTCATCATTCCATAATAAATCGCCATTTGGTTCATCAAAGTTTAAGGCTTCGTCGTGCCTATCTATTAAATGCTCTAATCTCTTTTTGGTACTATCTGAAACTGCAAGTTTTGAAGTGAAAATGGGATAATTACCAAACAAATCTTTTGCCGCTTGATTGGTACTCCATAAACAAACACCACTGCCCCAATCAAACATAAATTTCATTGTGTATGTTGCCACTTGCAAAACACCTCTGAATTCCGATCAAAACATTAACCTATCAAAAATTTCTCAAGCTCGGAAACCGTATCGATTATATAATCCGCTCCGTACTCCTTGAATTCCTCCTCGTTTCCGTATCCGAAAAGAATTGCGATACATGAAAGTCCGACGTTGTGAGCGCCGATTATGTCGTGCTTTCGGTCTCCTACCATGACAGCCTTGCTTAAATCCGTGATACCCGATTCCTTTAACGCATATTTCAGAACGTCGGTTTTTGTGTTCCTTTCGGCGTCAAGTGTGCTTCCTGCGGCTAAATCAAAATACTTTGAAATGCCGCAGTGCTCGAGTATTCTCTTAGCGTAAACCTCAGGCTTGGAGGTTGCGAGTATAACGGTTTTGCCGTTTTCTTTAAGTGATTTCAGAAGGGCTTCTATGCCGTGAAAAATTTTTGTTTCGTATATGCCTATGTCTGTATAGTATTCTCTGTAGTATCTAATACCCTTGTCGATTGTCTCGTCGTCAAAGCCGTAAAAATCCCTGAACGATTCAGTGAGCGGAGGACCTATGAACTTCATCAGCGTGCTTTTGTCCTCTACAGGGTATCCGAGCTTTTCAAGAGCGTAAGCCACTGAATTTATTACACCCTCCGCAGAATCCGCAACAGTACCGTCAAGGTCAAGCAATATGTACTGATAGCCGCTCATATTATCAACCCACAAAATCGGCTACGCAGCGCTTGTAAGCCGCAACAGGATCGTCAGCCTGAGTGATAGGTCTGCCTACAACGATATAGTCCGAACCGATTTCCTTGGCTTTTGCAGGAGTTGTGACACGAACCTGATCGCCGATGTCTCCGTCTGCAAAGCGAACTCCCGGAGTAACCGTTACAAACTCGTTTCCGCAAACGCTGTGTACCTTTTCAGCCTCGAGCGGAGAGCATACAACGCCGTCAAGACCTGCTTTCTTTGCGTTCAGAGCGTAGTGCATAACAACCTTGTCGAGCGGCTCGTCAATGAGCAGATCCTCCTTCATTCTCTCCTCGCTTGTCGAAGTGAGCTGAGTTACCGCAATCAGTATCGGACGGGTTCCGTCCTCACGGGTGAGACCCTTTATCGCAGCTTCCATCATTGCGATTGTTCCTGCCGCATGAAGATTGCACATATCGACGTCAAGCTCCGAGAGAACCTTCATTGCCTTCATGACCGTATTCGGGATATCGTGAAGCTTGAGGTCGAGGAAAATTTTGTGACCCATTGATTTGATTTCCTTTACGATTTCAGGACCTGCCGCATAGAAAAGCTCCATGCCGATTTTTACGAATGGCTTTTCATCCTTGAACTGTGAAAGAAAATCGATAACCTCCTGTTTGCTGCTGAAATCGCAAGCGATAATAACGTCCTTGCCCATTAGTGACTACCTCCTATAATTTCTTCTAAGCTGTTGATTCCGAACTGCTCCATTACCTGAGGCAGTTCTTCTATAATAGTCTTGCAGGCGTACGGATCTACAAGATTTGCCGCACCGACCTGAACAGCCGACGCACCTGCAAGCATCATTTCAATTACATCTCTCGCAGAGCTTACTCCGCCCATGCCGATTATCGGGATTTTGACTGCATCATAAACCTGATAAACCATTCTGACAGCGACAGGGAATATCGCAGGACCCGAGAAGCCGCCCATTTTGTTTGCTATGACAGGCTTTCTCGTTTTAAGGTCGATTCTCATTCCCATAAGCGTGTTGATAAGGCTGATTCCGTCTGCGCCTGCCGCCTCGCATGCTTTTGCGATCTCGGCGATGTCCGTGACGTTCGGACTTAATTTGATGTAAACAGGCTTTGTTGTGACTGCCTTTACTGCCTTTGTAACCTCGAATGCCGAGTCTGCGTTTGTGCCGAAACTCATGCCGCCGTTGTGAACGTTCGGACAGCTGATGTTTACCTCGATGATTCCGACCTGCTCGTGACTGTTGATTTTCTCGCAGGTGTATGCATATTCGTCAACCGAAAATCCGCTGATGTTTGCGATAACAGGCTTCTTATAAACCTCCGACAGCTTCGGAAGCTCCTCGCTCATTACCTTGTCAATGCCCGGATTTTGGAGTCCTACGGAGTTTATCAGTCCGTTCGTACACTCCGCAATACGTGGTGTAGGGTTGCCGAAGCGCGGTTCCTTCGTTGTGCCCTTGCATGAGATCGAGCCTAAAATATTGATGTCGTAAAGGTCGGCGAATTCGTAGCCGAAGCCGAATGTTCCGCTTGCGGGAATTATCGGGTTGTCGAGAGTGATTCCACTCAGAGTAACCTTTGTGTTTACCATATGATCTCCTCCTTTACGAGTACGGGTCCGTCCTTGCATATCCTCTTGTTGCCGTACTTTGTCTTGCAGCTGCAGCCCATGCATGCGCCGAAGCCGCAGCCCATTCTTTCCTCAAAGCTGAACTGACCGCTTGTGCTTGTGGCATTGTAAACAGCCTTGAACATCGGGAGAGGACCGCAGGTGTAGAAATAAGAGTAATCTCCGACAAGCGGAAATGCGTCCGTTACAAAGCCCTTTGTTCCGATACTTCCATCAACAGTCGTAACAAATACTTTAGCGCCCAGCTTCTCGAATTCCTCTGCGGCGAAAACCTCCTCCGCCGTGTTGAAGCCGAGAACAACGGACGGCTTCGCACCCTTTTTGATAAGCTTCTTACATAGATTGTACAAGGGCGGAACACCGACTCCGCCGCCGATGAGCAGGGGAGAGTCTCCGCTTTCCGATACGTCAAAGCCGTTGCCCAAGCCGACGAGCACATCAAGCTTGTCATAGGCTTCTAACTTGCTCATAAGCTCCGTACCCTGACCGACAACTTTGTAAATAAGCGTTATGGTGCTGTCGTCGTAATCGCAGATCGAAATCGGTCTGCGAAGGTAATAGCCGTCAAGCTTGATGTTGACGAACTGACCGGGAGCGGTAATGCTGCTTGTTTCGCCGCTCAGGATCATTTTGTAAACATCTTTGGCTATTTTGATGTTAGATACAACAGAATAAATTCCCTGATACATTTTTACCTCCGTTTTATATTAATATTAAAGTTTTGATTTAACGATATATTGCTTACAAAAGTGTTACTATGATAAATCAGAATTTGTCGCCAAGCGGCGACGGGCAATACGCGCTCAAGATTTATCCGTTCATCGGCTTTTCCGCCCGCGTCATACTTACTTTGAAAAATCAGAATTTGTCGCCGAGCGGCGACGGGCAATACGCGCTCAAGATTTATCCGTTCATCGGCTTTTCCGCCCGCGTCATACTTACTTTAAAAAATCAGAATTTGTCTTTTAAACTTTTAATCATTGAATGGTGCTGCTTCTATTGATTCCTGTGAAACAATTATCAGATGTTCATCTTCTTTTCCTGCAAATGCTACGGGCATCAATGCATAGAATTGTTCCGTTTCGCCCGTTGAATAGCTGGTACAGTAATACATATAGACCATATTCTTTGCGATATACAGAACATTATCGTGGTTTTTTTGAAGAGACCGCTCAAGATCATTCAAGTCATCCGAGGGAGAAACAGGTGTGCAGAATAATTGCTTTTCCAAATGATCTCTGATTTCCAGCACAGATAACGGCTTCCCATTTTCATCGACCCAATAATAATTGTTGGTAATATCCAGCATCACCCACTGATTCAGCGCTGAATCCCAAACTTCATTTACAACATGGCAATCTGAATCATAAACAGAATTTGGATTTATCCAAACTTTTCGAGAATAAATATGCAGTGCAAGGCACATCTCATTCAAAATTTGCGCCTTAGCTCGGCAGTTGATACCATGAGATTTGTTATCCAGACTATAGTCCAACAGTGCAAGCGCATGAAACTCGATATGATTATCATAGTTGGAAAGATGATTCAGCCTGCCTGAATATGCATCCATCAATCTCATTGCTTTTTCAAATTCCGAACCACTTCCTGCTGTCTCTTCGATTCTATATTTGTTCAGCAACTCAGGGTATTCCGAATTTTCAAAATCATATATGATACTGAAATCTTCTCCGCTTTGAAATTCAGACAGCGTTTTGATGATTCCAGTTTCCATTTTATAAATCTCTTGGGGTTCCTGAAGATAAGAGGTATATATGATCCAATTGCCATGCCCCGACAGCATATAAATCAGGAAACCGGATGACAGCATAAATAAGAGTATCAAAATTCCCACAAACAGCGTTTGACTTTTATTCATCTGATACCTCCACAAATACCGATTTATCTTATTAACAAAACAAGTGTAATTTATATACCCCTATTCTATATCATATGCAACCCCATACAGCTCTTCAATTTTCGTGCGAATTTTCTCGTTTTCAAACGTCATGGAGTTTCCCAAGTGTCTGCTTGAAAGAAACAAAGCGTTCTGTCCTAAATTCGTTTCATTGAACGGGTCAACACCCTTGTCGAGATAATACTCGAGTATCTCGTATCCCTCGTCATCTTCAAGAAAATCTGCCACAATATCGATAACGTTATAGCCGCAGTAGTCAACTGCATTGACGTCAGCGCCGTTTTCGACAAGCAGCTTTATCATATCAAGATCCCCGTAATAGGTAGCCTCCATGAGAGGAGTCCAGCCGCACTGGTCGGTTTGCCTGTATATTGAATACTCGTCCTCGTAACCGTGACTTGCATAGTCCTTTTTATGACTGTATGCAGTACAGTTTACATCAGCTCCGTTTTCAATGAGCATTTCCATGTATTTAAGCGTTTCTTCATGAACGTACTCGTTCGGTTCGTCTCTGTAGTCGTACTGCTCGGAAAGGATACCCTCCGCAAGACGATACAAAAGTGTCTTCTGACCGTTCTCCGCAGGCTTATTGCTGTCCTCAGTGCAGTCGGGGGATACGCCCCTGCGCAGAATTTTTTCAACACGTGCTGTATTTCCGTGAAGCATATTGTAAGAAAGCGACGTGTGTTTGGTTACGGCTTCTGATATAACGGCATATCCAATGGCGCATACAACAAATCCTATCGGAATCATGAATACAATTCCTGAGATTCTGAAAATCAGATATGTTTTCTTTATTTTGAAATCTGTGTTTCCCGAAAACTCCGCCTGTTTTTTTGCCGACATCTGTCTTTTTTTCATGATTGCCGAAACAATCAGCAGCACAATTCCAATGCCGGTTGTACAGCCTATTATGACAAGAACGATTATCAGGTCGAAAAGGAATAGCGGTAAAAAAGCCATGTCATATACCTCCGAATTAACATATTTCCTTCTTTTTAAAATAATGGTGTAATACACTTTTATGCAGTGTATTACACCACCTGTTTCAAATCGATTACATATCAATAGTCGAAATGCAAAGTGTCTTTTCCTCGAGAACGTCGAGCAATGCTCTTACGGTGTCGAGCGCCGTAAAGATTGCGACATTGTTCTCAACTGCCCAGCGTCTGATGAGATAGCCGTCGTTGCTGTTCTCGTGGTAGATATCCTTTGTGTTGATAACATAGCTGATGTAGCCTGAACGGAGAGAATCGAAGATATCCTCGTTGTCACTTGACAGCTTCTGTCTGATTCTTGTTTTGATACCGTGCTGCTTGAGGAACTTAGCCGTACCCTCGGTAGCCTCGATGTTGAAGCCGAGGTTGTAGAAACGTCTAATGAGCGGCAAAGCCTCCTCCTTGTCTACGTCTGCGATAGTTGCGAAAACGGTACCGTAGTTGACCATTTTTGTGCCGGAGGACTGAAGTGCCTTGTAGAGTGCTCTTGTGAGAGTCTTGTCGTAGCCGATAGCCTCGCCTGTTGACTTCATCTCAGGGGAGAGATAAGCGTCAAGTCCGCTGAGCTTTGAGAACGAGAATGCAGGCGCTTTGACGTACCAACGCTCCTTCTCCTTCGGATAAACCTCATTGATTCCCTGTTCCTTAAGGCTCTTTCCGAGGATTGCAAGCGTTGCGATGTCGGCGAGAGAATAGCCTGTTGCCTTTGAGAGGAACGGAACGGTTCTTGAAGAACGTGGGTTTACTTCGATTACATAAACGTCGTTGTTCTTGTCAACGATGAACTGAATGTTGTAAAGTCCTACGATGCCGATTCCGAGACCGAGCTTCACCGTGTAGTCAATGATAACGTCCTTGACCTCCTGCGGAATCGTGAACGACGGATAAACGCTTATACTGTCGCCCGAGTGGATACCCGTTCTTTCAACGTGCTCCATAATTCCGGGGATAAATACGTCCTTGCCGTCGCATACAGCGTCGACCTCGCACTCCTTGCCGACAATGTATTTGTCAACAAGCACGGGCTTATCCTCGTCAACCTCAACGGCTGTCTTCAGGTAGTGGCGGAGCATATGCTCGTTTGCGACAATCTGCATTGCACGGCCGCCGAGAACGTAACTCGGACGAACGAGAACGGGATAGCCGATTTCCGCAGCGGCTTTAACGCCGTCCTCTATATTTGTGACCGCCTGACCCTTTGGCTGAGGAATCTTGAGCTCCTCCATGATCTTCTCAAAGGAATCACGGTTTTCTGCTTTTTCAATTGCTTCAACGTCTGTGCCGATAATCTTAACGCCTCTCTTCATGAGCGGCTCGGCAAGGTTGATAGCGGTCTGACCGCCAAGAGAAGCGACAACGCCCTCCGGCTTTTCGAGGTGAATGATGTTCATAACGTCCTCAACGGTGAGCGGCTCGAAGTAGAGCTTGTCGCTTGTTGTGTAGTCCGTTGAAACGGTTTCGGGGTTGTTGTTTATAATGATAGCTTCATAGCCGTTGTTCTTGATCGTTGATACCGCATGAACAGTGGAGTAGTCAAACTCTACGCCCTGACCGATACGGATAGGACCCGAGCCGAGAACGACAATCTTCTTTCTGTCGCTGACGATAGATTCGTTTTCCTGCTCGTAGGTTGAATAGAAGTAAGGAATGTATGATTCAAACTCCGACGCACAGGTGTCTATCATCTTGTAGACAGGGAGCATATTGTTGGAGATTCTGAGGTTGTAGACCTCGTCCTCGGTTGTTTCCCAGAGCTTTGCGATGTACTTGTCGGAGAAGCCCATTCGTTTTGCCTGATAAAGTGTTTCAAGGTCGTTCTTGTTTGCCTTTAAAACTCTTTCGAATTCCACGATATTCTTGATCTTCTCGAGGAAGAACATATCGATCTTTGTGATGTTGAAAATTTCTCTGAGATCAATGCCGTTCCAGATAAGCTCTGCAATAGCATAGATCCTGTCGTCCGTACCCTTGCGGATATAGTCAAGAAGCTCGTCGTTTGACATATCGTTGAACTTCGGCTTGTAGAGGTGGTAAACGTCGATTTCGAGAGAACGTACAGCCTTAAGCAGACTTTCTTCGAATGTTCTGCCGACGCTCATTACCTCACCGGTTGCCTTCATTTGAGTACCGAGTACATTTGACGCATCGGAGAACTTGTCGAACGGGAATCTCGGCATCTTAGTTACAACGTAGTCAAGTGTAGGCTCGAAGCTTGCCGGTGTGTTTGCTATCTGAATTTCGTCAAGAGTCATGCCGACAGCGATCTTTGCGGAAACTCTTGCGATTGGATATCCGCTCGCCTTTGAAGCAAGTGCGGAGGAACGTGAAACTCTCGGGTTTACCTCTATAAGATAGTAGTCGAACGAAACAGGGTCAAGCGCAAACTGTACGTTACAGCCGCCCTCGATTTTGAGCGTGCGGATAATCTTAAGCGCACTGTCACGGAGCATATGATACTCCTTGTTTGTGAGAGTCTGGCTCGGTGCGACAACGATAGAGTCGCCTGTGTGGATACCTACAGGGTCGAGGTTTTCCATGTTACAGATAGTGATAGCCGTATCGTTTGCGTCACGAATTACTTCGTACTCGATTTCCTTGTAGCCCTTTACGCTCTTCTCAACGAGAACCTGATGAACAGGGGAGAGCTTGAGCGCGTTTTTCATGATCTCAACGAGCTCTTCGTCGTTGTTTACGAAGCCGCCGCCTGTGCCGCCGAGTGTGAATGCAGGTCGGAGAACAACAGGATAGCCGATTTCGTTTGCGGCTTTCAAGCCCTCTTCGATAGTATGCGTGATGATTGACGGAAGTACAGGCTCGCCGATCTCCTCACAAAGCTCCTTGAAGAGTTCTCTGTCCTCGGCACGCTCGATGCTTTCAACACTTGTGCCGAGAAGCTCAACCTGGCACTCCTCGAGAACGCCTTTCTTCGCAAGCTTCATAGCAAGGTTAAGACCCGTCTGTCCGCCGATTCCCGGAACGATAGCGTCCGGACGCTCATAGCGGAGAATTTTTGCCATATATTCAAGAGTCAGCGGCTCCATATAAACCTTGTCCGCAATAACCGTATCCGTCATGATTGTGGCAGGGTTAGAGTTGCAGAGAACAACCTGATAGCCCTCTTCACGAAGTGCAAGACACGCCTGTGTGCCTGCGTAGTCAAATTCGGCTGCCTGTCCGATAACGATAGGACCGGAACCGATCACCAATACTTTTTTAATGTCACTTCTCTTCGCCATCTTATTTGCCCTCCTTCATAAAACCGATGAACTTTTCAAACAAATAGAAGCTGTCCTGCGGACCCGGAGCGCTTTCAGGATGGTACTGCACGCTGAAGATCCTGTCTCTGTCGCAGGAAACGCCCTCGACCGTGTTGTCGAGAATGTTGATATGCGTAACGGTCAGATCCGTGTCCTTGACGCTTTCGGTGTCAACGGCATAGTTATGGTTCTGACTGGTGATTTCGATTTTTCCTGTTTCAAGATTTTTAACGGGGTGGTTTCCGCCTCTGTGACCGAACTTGAGCTTGTATGTCTTACAGCCGTAAGCAAGGCTGATGAGCTGGTGGCCGAGACAGATTCCGAAGATAGGATACTTTCCTCTGAGCTTTCTCACGAGCTCGATGGTTTCCGGAACGTCCTCAGGGTTTCCCGGACCGTTTGAGAAAAATACTCCGTCGGGATTGAGCTTTTCAATTTCCTCGGCAGGCGTGTTGTAGGGAACAACTGTCACGTTGCAGCCGAGCTTGTTCAGGCTTCTTATGATGTTGAGCTTTATTCCGCAGTCAACCGCAACCACGTCGAGCTTCGGGTGAGTGGTTCTTGAGTACCACTTTTTCTTGCAGCTTACTTTTGAAACGGCGTCCGTCGGAACTTCCGTTGTTCTGAGGATTTCCATAGCCTCTTCGTGAGGAGTTTCCGAAGAAGTAATGAGAACCTTGCAGTTACCGAAATCTCTGATTTTTCTTGTGAGCATTCTTGTGTCAATGCCTGCAATGCCCGGAATTTCATATTCTTCAAGAATCTCTCCGAGAGTTTTTGTGTATCTGAAATTTGACGGAATGTTGTTGTATTCTCTGACAATAAGTCCGCCTATGGTCGGAATTTTTGTTTCGAAGTCATCGTCTGCGATACC
>CAMHNT010000061.1 GCA_946186535.1 uncultured Clostridia bacterium | reverse complement strand
CTCCCCTCAAGGGGAGGTGTCAGCCGCAGGCTGACGGAGGGGTTGTTAAAAAAAGGAGGGATTAGGTTGTGGATTGCTAAGGCTATTGCGGAGGAGGAAGGCGGAAGAGCGCCGTTCTTTGCTTCCGTGGTTTTTGCAGATAAAAACAGTATAGGTGTCTCGGGAAGCGAAAGCGTTAAGAATATAGAAACGGCGTGCCCTTACGGAATAGCGTATGTTCCGCCGAAGGGCAGCAGGGCTGTTGTTCTTCCGGTGGGAAATACGTCGGTTATGTGCGGCGTTTCGGAAGAGGATCCGCTTGAGCTGAACGAGGGGGAAATCGGGCTTTATTCGTCAGGCGGTGCAAGTATCGTTCTGAAGAATGACGGCACCGTTGTGATCAACGGAAAAATTTTTGATTCGGAGGGATAGTATGGATACGCTTGTTCAGGACGGGGATTTCAAGACGGACGTCAGCGGATATACTGAGGAGATTTATTCAATAGACGAGGCGTGTCAGAGAGTGAAATTTATTCTTCTGACACAAAAAGGCGATTTTATTTTTGACAGAGAGCTCGGATCCGATTTTTCGGGACTCATCGGAAGCAGTGATATCAGCAGGGAAGCGGAACTGCGGTGTCGTGAGGCTCTTGCGGATCAGAAGGAGATTTCTGTCGGAACTGTGACTGCCGAGTCGAAATCTGTTTTTATCAAGCTTTTTGTCGAGGTGTTTTACGGCGAGGAGTCAAGGATTTTGGAGGTGATATTGAATGGAGACGTATTCTGAAATTTTGGAGAGAATGATAGAGGAATATAAAATGAAAACGGGAACTGTCCCCGACCGGGCTTCGGATATCGGAATCCGTATGGAGGTTCTCGCCGGCGAGATTTTTACGGCTCAGGCCGAAATGAACTGGCTCAAAAATCAGATGTTTCCGAACACGGCGGAGGGGGAGTATCTCGATCTCCACGCTCAGCAGAGAGGTCTGACCAGAAAAAGCGGCACAAAGGCTGTCGGTACGGTCGAGTTTTCAGCCGAAAAAACTCTGAGCTATGATATCGGAATTCCGGAAGGAACCGTGGTGGCAACGGGCGGAGACGATCCCGTGAGATTCGTTACGGTTGAGGATACCGTGATTGAAGCAGGCGAAAAGACGGCTTCGGTCTCTGTTGAAGCGCTCGAGGAGGGTCTGAGGGGGAATGTCTGGAGAAACAAGATCAATGTCATGGTAACTCCCGTCATCGGCGTCGGCAGCGTCAAAAATACGACCAACACAAAAAACGGAAGCGACGCCGAAAATGACGAACAGCTCAGAGCTAGAATTCTCGACAGCTTCGTGAATATTTCAAACGGTACGAACAGGGCTTATTACCTGAAAACTGCGATGAGTATCGAAGGAGTTACGGCGGCAGGAATCATTCCGAGAAACAGAGGAATCGGAACGATAGACGTTTTCATAACGAACGCCGACGGAGATCCCTCGGAGAATCTTCTGAAAAAAGTCAAGGCTGCGCTCGACGAACAGAGGGAGATCAATGTCGATATCGAGGTGAAGCCGCTTCAGAGGATCGAGTTCAATGTTGCGGTTTATGTTGCGGCGAAGGACGGCTGGAATTTTTCCGACGTCAAGGAAAACTGCAGGGAGTCTATCGAAGAATATTTCGGTATGCTTTCGGCGGGAGAGACGGTCTATCTTTCCGCAATAGGAGAATATATTGAACACACCGAGGGCGTCAAGAATTATTCGTTCGAATATAACCTCATGTCCGACAGAAGCACGACGGACGACAAGATCTTCTGTCCCGGCATGATTACGATTGTGGAGCGTGAGTAATAATGATGATAAGCTATTATCGGATGGAAAAGGCTCTTCGGCCGATCGGTATGTATCAGATCAATTACAACACGCTTGTCAGCATTGAGCTTTCGGTCTATTCGAACGCTCTCGATCCTCTTTCGGAAACGGTTGACGGGCTTGTTTCGGAATGCTTTGTTGCGACTGCGGAGGATTTCGGACTGACGTCTTTTGAAAAGCTTGTGGGGCGTGAGAGGAGCGATCTGGAGCTTTCGAAAAGACGTGATATGATACTGTCGCTGATAAATCTTAACGTCAACGACAACAATGTTGAGGGCATAAAAAGATTTTTCAGAACGCTTGGTGTCGAATGCGAAATCGAGGAGTATCCTATGATACAGCATATTTATATTAAGCCTTTGAACACTGATATCAGCCCCGAAGAAAAAGCGTATATCAGAAAGAGGGCGGAGGAATTCCTGCCGTGTCACAACACGTTTACTATTGATTTCAGACATACGGCGTGGGACGACTACGACGGTTACGGAAGGACATTTGATGAAGCGGACAGCCTGGGGCTCACCTGGGACGAATTTGAAGAATATTAGGAGGAACAGTATGGCGTCAAAATTCAAAACCGATAATTTGCAGCTTAACAACTGGGTCGGAAGCGACAGACCGACGAGAAGCGATTTCGTAATGGACAATTCAATCATTGATTCGGTTCTCGGAAGCCACGTTCAGAGTGAAAGCATGCACCTGACAAGCGACGAAAAACTGAGAGTCGGGAGTCCGTATTATTTTAAAATAGTACAGGGAACGGACGAGGAGTCGAGAACAATTACATTTGATTTCGAACCTCAGATGGTTCTGATGTTTCCGTCGGATTCTCCGCCGGTTGAGTTAGTTGACGGGAACCTCAGGATAAACTGCTGCATTGCGGTGAGAAACTACGGTTCAACGAGAAACTGCTACATCAGCAGCAGCGGCTTCAAGGTCTTTCAGAAGACCGAAGGCTCGATTATATCTAATTTCAACAACAGCGACTATCAGTATGTTATTGTAGCTTTTAGATAAATATTTCCAAAACGGCAGGCAGAATATTTATGTCTGTCGTTTTCTTTTTTCTTGACAAAAAGAGTTAGTGTATGATAATATATTTATAGGTTAGAAAAAGCTAACTGTATAAATAAAAAAAGAAAATCGGAATATAATATATGTATGAAAGGAAGATTGAGAATGAGTTTATCGGAAAGAACAGCATATCTTGAAAGGCTGCTGATAGAGCATTGTGCGCCGACGCTTGCATCGATAAAGACCGGCAATCTTTTCACGATTTCATACGACAGCAATTCCCAGCTCAATGAAGTGGTCCGGATATGGAACGAGCATTTCAGAGGAAAGGGAATTACGGTTTATGTTCTGAAAAAGGGCAGCGGCAAGGCTATGCTCTATGTTTACCGCAAGTCAAAGCTTGAGGAGGATCTCTCGAGAAGAGGAGTCGGAAAATTCATGAGGGGCTGCGGATATGAAAGCACGGACGTTGATTATGCCGTAAAAATGCTCAGGGAAAGAATTGCGGAAAGCGGAAGCTTCCCTCACGAGATCGGGCTGTTTCTGGGATATCCTCTCGGGGATGTTATCGGATTCATCGACAACGGCGGACGCAACTGCAAATGCACGGGCTACTGGAAGGTTTACTGCAACGAAGAGGAAGCGGAAAGAACGTTCCAAAAATTCAGCAAATGCAGAAATGTCTACACAAAGCTCTGGCAGCAGGGCAGAAGCATTTTGCAGCTTACGGTGGCGTGAGTATGATATTGATCTGACAACTACTTTAATGGATAATAACTTCATCCATTTCTTCGCTTATATAATGATCCCTATTTTAAGGTGAGTCCGGTTTATTGTCTCTCTGAATTTATGAAAAATCCCTTCTTTGACCTTAACGGATTCACGGAAACACCGCATTCACGGAGTTATATTAACGCTCTGTGGGTGCGGTGTTTTTTATTGTTTTCCGAAAAAGGAAACTGTATTATTTTTGAAAAATTCACGGAATCGCCGAGGGTTACATATAATGTTATTGCTCCTGTTGTGCCGGTTGTTTTTTGTATATATTACTTACCGGCATTTTATGAGTTATGAAAAAATGTATTTGAAAGGCGGCATTGGAGTACTGCCGCAGACGGTGTTGTTTTTTTGGATAACGCCGTTGTATGAAAGGAGCGATAAATATGGAAGACATGAGAGATATGATGAGATATGCGAACATGCAGTACGGAATAAGGACTCCGCTGCCGGATGATCCGGTTGTTGCGATGGCGTATGTACCGTACCAGCAGCAGGGGAGAATGTACTGTCCGGAGCAGGGTATAGTCAGCGGAACGCTTTTCCCGGAGCTTAACAAGCCGTTCTGCTGCGGCAAGGAGGGAAAAAGATGACGGAAAAACAGATTTTGATGAGAAAGATAGCAACGTATGATTTTGCGATAGTTGAGCTGAATCTCTACCTTGACACTCACCCTAAGGATAAGGAAGCTCACAGAAAGCTCGAGGAATACGAGACCAAGAGCATGGCGCTGAGGGAGAAATATGAGTCCGAATACGGTCCGATAATTTTCAGGGATTCTCCCGACAACAGAATGAAATGGATAAAAAATCCATGGCCGTGGGATTTGTGCGAGGAGGATTAAGCGATGTGGGTATATGAAAAGAAACTGCAGTATCCTGTGAAAATAAAAAATCCTAATCCGGCGATGGCAAAGATAATTATAAGTCAGTATGGCGGTCCGGACGGAGAACTTGGTGCGTCGCTTCGCTATTTAAGCCAAAGATATTCTATGCCGTACCCCGAACTTAAAGCCATTCTTACGGACATAGGAACCGAGGAGCTTGCGCATCTTGAAATGATAGGCGCAATGGTTTATCAGCTGACGAGAAACCTGACTCCGGAAGAGATAAAAGAAGCCGGTATGGACGCATATTTCGTTGACCACACCACGGGAATCTATCCGTCGTCGGCGTCGGGAGTTCCGTTCACTGCGGCATATCTCCAGTCCAAGGGCGACGTTCTCACCGATCTTCACGAGAATCTTGCGGCAGAGCAGAAGGCGAGAACCACCTATGACAACATTCTGAGATTCTGCGACGATCCGGACGTTGTCGAGCCGATAAGATTCCTTCGTGCCCGTGAGATAGTTCACTATCAGCGTTTCGGCGAGGGTCTGAGAATAGCTACCGACAATCTTGACAGCAAGAATTTCTATGCGTTCAATGCATCGTTCGATAAGGGGTGCAGAAAAAAGGCGCAGGGGAACAACAGATAAATTAAAATAAAAAAAGTCCGGCTGTGTGTAAAATGCAGCCGGACTTTTTAACATTCGGAGTCATTATGAAAAGCTTCCGGAACAAAAGCAGGGTTCGGGGCGGCAGCCCCGATAGGTGCAGGGCGAAGCCCTGCACCTACCAGAAGCCCCCTCCGGGGAGGGGGTTGGGGGGTGGCGAAAGTCTGATGAAAAGACTAAGCATAATAGAAAAGCATTCTTCCGGAACGAAGTCCTCCCCTTAAGGGGAGGTGTCAGCCGAAGGCTGACGGAGGGGTTGTTAAAAAAAGGGAGTCATTTCGTTTGCGAGTCTGATCAGAAGTTCGAGCTGATCTTCGTTAAGATTTTTCGCCGCTTCGAGAAGTTCATGCAATTTTGTCGGGCTGGTTGTATCGGTGTCAAAAAATTCTTTCGGCGTGACGTTTAAATAATCGCAGATATAGAAAAATAAATTCATCGACGGATAGTTTACTCCGTTTTCAATGTTGTTGATATATCCCGGGCTTTGACCAAGTGACAGGCTCATGTCTCTTGCCGAAACTCCTTTGTTCATACGCAGCTTTGCAAGTCTTTGTATAAAATCTTTTTGTTCCATATTTCTAACCTCTTTATTTAATTCTACTATATACTTATAGAAAATATATTCGGTTAATTTAGCAGAATTTATTGACATAACTAAAGAAATTAGATAAAATTTAATTTGATATATGTTTTATTCAGAGGTGCAATGATTTGAATGAGAAAACATGCTGTTTTTCGGGTCACAGAAAGATATCGGCGGAGAACTTTGATTTTATAAAGAGAGAGCTTCGAAAAAATATTATACAGAGTATAAATAAAGGATATAAATATTTCGTGACCGGAGGTGCTATAGGTTTTGATACTTTTGCTGCAGAAGCGGTAATTGATATAAGAAAGAAGTTTCCTTACATAGAACTTATATTAATTCTGCCTTGTGTGTCTCAGACCAGAGGATGGAAACAGGAGGATAAAGAGGTATATGAAAAAATAAAAATGCAGGCGAATAAGGTATACTATGTATCTGAAAATTATACATATGACTGTATGCATAAAAGAAACAGAAAACTTGTGGAGTGCAGCAGTCTATGTATTTGTTATCTAACGGATAACAAAGGGGGAACCGCTTATACTGTCAATTATGCAAAACAGAATTCACTCGATATTATAAACATCTACGGAAAAAAAATAAAAGTTGCGTTTTTCCGAAAGTGTGTTATAATCATAACAGCTATATTATGAGAATTACTTATACAATATAATGTTAAACAGGAGGAGAATTATGAAAAAGGCAGTGTTGACTTTGATGGCGGTTCTGATTGCGGTTTCCGCTTCGGCGTGCTCGCTTGTTGACAGTATAAATACGGATATTAAAGACAGCGAGGAAACTGTTTCGGAAACGGTTTCCGTTGACAGGAGAGATTATGATATTGTGCTTGTTACCGATTCCGGCGGTGTTGAGAGTGAAGAAAACCGGAATATCTGGAAATCGATCATAGCTTACGGCGATTCGAACTGTAAGACATACAAATATTATTCCTCGGACGAAAGCGGTGACAGTGAGTCTGCGGTGGCGGAAGCGGTTTCTCACAATGCGGAAATCATTGTTTTCCCGGATTCGGGTTATAAGGATACTGTTCTGAATGTTCAGAGCGAATATCCCGGAGTGAATTTTCTTATTCTGGACACTCAGCCCGACAGCCGATTTAATGACAACGTTCACTGCATAAATTTCAGGGAGGAACAGGCAGGCTACCTCGCCGGTTACTTCGCCGTTATGGACGGATATAAAACGCTCGGATTTCTCGGAGACGGTGAAAGCGACGGGAATACACGATATATTTACGGCATGATTCGGGGTGCGGACAACGCCGCACAGGAACAGAGAATACATGATATCAAGGTTAAGTATGCCTATACAAAAGACGACGAGAGTGCGGCGAAATCCGCTTCACAGCAGATGTATGACAGCGGTATTGAAGTGATTTTTGCGTGCAGCGAAAACATCGTAAACGGTGTCGATCTGGCGGCGAAGGAATCCGGGAAGAAGCTGATCTGCGGAGAGAAAATTTATTCCGGATTCGGCGAAGAGGCGCTCGCTTTCATTGAGTTCGATCATTCAAAAGCGGTTTCGTATTCCGTGAGTACATACTTTGACAGTGAGCTTGATTGGCTCAGGGCTAACGAGGAAAAAGACATATCCCTCGGAATCGACAGCGGCTGTATTGGTATTTCAACCGATGAGGGTTTTTGGAATTTTGAGAATTTCGGCTGCGGAGTCTATGAAAAATTCTGTGAAAGATTCATCGGCGGTGAGATTGAGATAAGCGATAATATCGATGATGTTCCTACGGTTTCGGCTTCGTCGTATGAAGAGTTTGAAATAAAAGGCGGAAACTCCGACGGCAGTTCCGATAAGTGATTAAATAAGCCAAGCAGTTAAATTACACAAAGCAGTTTGACAGAGGATCAGTAAAGTTTTTGCCCAGCTTTTTTCAAAAAGTACCCCAAGGGCACTTCCTTCGGGGCGCCAGCGGGTCAAGGGCAGCGCCCTCGTGGGTTTTTAAGGGCAACGCCCTTAACATTTCATTCCTCCTCAAAAATGCCGCATTGCGGCATTTTTATAAAAGTTTCTGTAAAAAATTGACTATCCGTTAAGTGGCTTTTTCATTTATATTAATCTATTTAAAAACTGCAAATAAATATTCTATGTGCGAAAAGGACAATGTCATCAACTTAGTGTGATTTACTTTACTGGTTAAATGGTTAGGGGACGCTCTCTGCCAGAGCGTCCCCTCTCAGAAAACAGTCCCCCGGACTGTTTTCTGATTCACCCCTTGCAGAGGGCTCAACGCATAAAGGAGTTTTGCCGTCTGCGGACGGCGACCAAAGACGCTGTCTTTGGAATCTGCCAGCTTTTTGAAAAAAGCTGGGCAAAACTTTTCCGGCTTCGCTTCGCCGGAAGTTTTTTTAAAATTAATAACATTTGTGAAAAGGGTGATACTGTGAGAATGTTCGATATCATAGCGAAGAAGCGTGACGGCGGAGCGCTGTCGGTCGAGGAGATTTCCTTTTTTGTGAAGGGCTATACGAACGGCGAAATACCCGACTATCAGGCGGCGGCTCTGCTTATGGCGATTTATCTCAACGGTATGAACGATGAGGAAATTTCCGTGCTGACGAAAGAAATGGCTCAGTCGGGGGATACTGCGGATATGTCCGGTATCGACGGTCTGACTGTTGACAAGCACTCGACAGGCGGAGTCGGGGACAAAACAACTCTTATTGTCGTTCCGATCGTCGCTGCGCTCGGCGGAAAGGTCGCTAAAATGAGCGGCAGGGGTCTCGGTCATACCGGCGGAACCGTCGACAAGCTCGAGTCGATTCCCGGGTTCAGAACGGAGCTTTCGCCCGAGGAATTTTTTGAAAACGTAAACACGATCGGTGCGAGCATGATAGGTCAGAGCGGAAACCTTGCGCCTGCCGACAAAAAGCTCTACGCTCTCCGTGACGTTACGGCCACGGTCAGCTGCATTCCTCTCATTGCCTCGAGCATAATGAGCAAGAAGCTTGCTTCGGGGAGCGACTGTATAGTTCTTGACGTAAAGGCAGGCAGCGGCGCATTTATGAAGACGGTCGAAGATGCGGAGAGATTGGCTGTCCGGATGGTCAATATCGGAAAGGCTGCGGGCAGAAAAGTTTCGGCTGTTATCACGAATATGGATATTCCGCTCGGATATGCAGTCGGAAACAGTCTCGAGGTCTGCGAAGCCGTGAAGATACTCAAAGGCGAACAGAAGGGCGATCTCTATGAAGTCAGCGTGGAGCTTGCGGCGAATATGCTCATGCTGACTACTGATAAGCCGCTTGAAGAGTGTCGGAGTGAGGTAAAAGAGGTTATCGGAAACGGAAAGGCGTTCGAAAAGCTGAAGGAGATCGTAACGGCTCAGGGCGGTGATACGTCTGTTCTTGACGATACGGAGCTGTTCGGAAAGGCGAAATATTTCTTCGAAATCAAGGCATGGCGGAGCGGATATATTTCAAAGCTCGATTCGGAAAAAATCGGCATTTCAAGCGTAATTCTCGGTGCAGGAAGAGAAAAGAAGGGCGACCCGATCGACCACAGCGCAGGAATTGTTCTCAGGAAAAAGCCCGGTGATTCCGTGAACGAGGACGACGTTCTTGCTGTTCTTTTCACCTGTGACGAGAGCAGGATTTTTGAAGCCGAAAAGGTGTTCCGCTCGGCGGTTGAGATATCGGAGGAGAAGCCGGGGGAGGAAACGCTGATATATAAGGTTATTGTATGATATGCAGTATTATTTGAGTCTTTAAAAAATTCCCACAATGTTTATGTTGTGGGAATTTTTTGCGTTTCGGGAAACAGAATGCTGAAATATTTATGGTGCTTGGTTTGATGTCAGAAGAAAATTTGGAGTTTAAAGTTGATTTTTATTGAAATGAACAGTTTAATAGTGTATAATAATTGCTATAATATTCCTAAATTTATTGGTTTTAAATAAAAAACATGAAAGGAATATGAATGATACAGTGGCTAAAATCTGCACCGAAAAGTAATTTAAGGAGGATAAACTATGAGCAAAAGAATTATTTCGGCTTTTCTTGCGGCGCTTCTTGCGGCGGCGTCCGTTTCGGTCGTCGCTTCTGCGGAAGAAACGGAAATCAATCCGAGCGGTGCGCCGGAAATCAAGTTCAAAGAGGTTTTTGCGAAAAACAACAGCTGTACTGCGCTTTCTTCGGACGGCGGAGTTTATTCATGGGGAGGAGGTTCGTCGGCGGATGTTGACTACTCCTACCTCGCCACTCCGATAAAGAGTCTCGATAATGTCAGTTACTTGACCGAATACGGCAACAGTTACTACAACTCGAACTATTTCGCAGTAACGAACGACGGAGTTCTTTATGTTTGGGACAGCTACAACAGCAATTATTCTTATCGTCCGGAAAAGAAATTGGAGAACGTTGCTTCCGCAAGTGTTGCGTCCGACCACGGCGCGGCGATAACTTATGACGGAAGTCTCTACGCCTGGGGCAGCAACTATTACGGTCAGCTCGGTGACGGAACGAAAGAAGACAGATATACTCCTAAAAAAAT
>CAMHNT010000060.1 GCA_946186535.1 uncultured Clostridia bacterium | reverse complement strand
TCGCCCACACCCATCGGGAGCTGCGCTCCCGAACCCTTGCTTTTCTCTCCGAAAGATTTTTGTGGGTCAAGGCTTCGCCCTGCACTATTGGGGCTACTCTCCCGAACCCATATTGAAAATTAATTACAAAAAACAGCGACCCGATAATCAAATATCGAGTCGCTGTTTTTTAAAATCTTCTGATAACTCCGCAGGCTATTTTCTTTCCCGAGTTTCCCGAAGGCTGCGTATAAAAATCATCGGGGTTGCTGTGAATTACTACGGTTTTTCCTATTATGTCCCTCACCCTGAACCGGTTCGTCATGACCGTCATATACGCATTTCCCGAAAACGAAAGAAGCGGCGGAAGGTCTCCGGAATGGTTCGGGTGCGGCATATCATGGGGGTTATAGTGCCCCATTGTATCGGAAAAGTCCTCGCCGCCGCAGCTTCCGCCCTCGTGGATATGGAAGGCGAAAAATCCCGTACTGCTTTTCGGAAGTCCCGATATACGCACCTCGACAAGAACGCCGTCGTTTTTCTGATAAAACCGGACTACGCCCGAAAGCCTTGGTGCGTCCGAACCGCCCCTTACGCATGCAACCGCATTGAATCTCATCATATCATTACGCATCAATTCATCACCCATACATAATATGCAGTTGGGATAGATTTGATACATAAAAATGCCGTGATACGGCATTTTTATGAGTAATATATCGTTAAGGGCGTTGCCCTTAAAACCCACTGCACAGCACTATGAACACCTTCGGTGTTCCGTCGCCGGCGCTGCCTTTGGAAACCGCAAGTACCCCAAGGGCACTTCCTTCGGGGCGCCTTTTGAAAAAAGCTTGGCAAAAACTTTAATCGGCTTCGCTCCGCCGGAAGTTTTTGGCGAAACGAAGCCGAAAGTTTATTTTAAAAAATCATTCTATATTCAAACAGATATCTCTATAAACATTTTCGTTCACCCAGACCGAAACCGAGCCGCCGTCAACGTAGAACTCGGCTGTTCCGTCCTCATCTATGATTATCGGGGTATGCGTAAGATCCATTGCATTGAAGAATCTCTGACCTGCGAATTTCTTTCCGATCTCCATGACCTTCGAGCCGCACTCGGCATTTGTCATTAATACCGCAAGACCCGAATTCTCGTGCTCGTCGTCACCCTTTCTGACAAATCCCACAACGGAAGCGTCGTCAAAATAGTCCTCCTGCTCTCCGTAAGCGTACTTTCTTCTAATGTAAATAAGCTTTCTGAGCGACGGTACGGCAGGGATACTATCGTTCGGAATACCGTAGTAATCACCGTAAAACACACACGGTATCCCCTCTTCCCTGAGAAGTATTATTGCATAGGCTATCGGCTTGAACCATGACGGAATGAACGAGAAGAGCGACTGACCGGGCTGTGTGTCGTGGTTGTCGACAAATGTCACGGCGTTGTTCGGTCTTTCCGAAATCAAAGTATCCTTGATGAGCTTGCGCATATCGTAGCTTCCGTTTGAGGTTGCCGCATCCTGAAAAGAAAAATGAAGCGGAACGTCAAAGAGAGACATACTGTTCTCCACAACATCAAGATAATGTGTGAGCTTGTCGATTTCGCTCGACCAATACTCGCCCACGGCGAAGAAATCTCTTCCGGAATACGCCCTCAGCTCCCTTAACCAATCCCTGTAGAATTCAAAGCGGATATGCTTTACCGCATCGATTCTGAATCCGTTGGGGTTGACAGTATCGAGATACCACTTTCCCCACTGCGTGACAGCTTTTACCGTTTCGGGGTTCTCCATGTCAAGGTCTGTTCCCATGAGATAGTCGAAATTTGCGAACTCATCGTCAGTTTCGTTGTTCCATGCCTTGCCGTCAAAAAGGAAAATTCCGTACTGATGTTCGGCTTCGTCCCAGTCGGTGCCGTTGAAGTTCGTGTAGTCCCAGGTGAAGTCCGAATACTTTCCGTTTCTTCCGGGGAATGTGAACTTCGTCCAGACGGTGCGTTTTGTCTTTTCGCCTATCTCTTCCTCACGGTTTTCGGGGTTGTTTTCGATCGCATAGACCTCTTCGACCTCGTCCGCACCCGTCATGTGATTCAGAACAACATCGGCATAAACCTCTATGCCCTTATCCTGCAAAGCCCTTACGGTTCTCAAATACTGCTCTTTTGTTCCGTATTTTGTTGGAACGCTTCCACGCTGGTCGAACTCGCCGAGGTCGTATGTATCATAGACATCATATCCTACGCTGTTTATTCCTGTTGCACCTTTATAGGCAGGCGGAAGCCATATCATATTGATGCCGTTTTTCCTGATCTTTTCGGCTTGAACAATACATCTTTCCCAGAACAAGCCGTTATTCGGCAGATACCATTCGAAGTATTGCATCATCGTTTTATTTTCCATAATACCTCATCTTTTCTTTAAATAAGCAAATCGTTTAATCGATAGTCAATTTTTACAAAAACTTTTATAAAAATACCGCAATGCGGTATTTTTAAGGAGTAACGTTTTGTTAAGGGCTCCGCCCTTAAAATCCCGCAAGGGCGCTGCCCTTGACCTGCAAGCCTTTAAAAAGGCTTGAGCGAAACTTAACCGGCCTTTTTCAAAGTTATTTGTGCAATTTCATATTTGCTCATTTATAGGTTATAAAACAAAGTTGTTACAAATTAATTTCTATCTAAAGAATATTATAACAGATTGTAACCGCAAGGTATAGAGTAATTTTATCCAAACTTTCTACCTGATACACAAGTTAATTATAGAAAATTAAAACTGATTATGTGATTGTTTGTGAGAATTTCACAAATCCCTGCGCTTATACATAATCGAAGTCAATATCCACACAGCCCCGAACACCGCCGCACTTACCGCAATTATTACAGCGTGAAAACGGCAGGAAAGCATAAAACTAAAGCTTTCGCCGATATCGATATAAGAATCAAACAACATTCCTTTCCCGGCAATATTCCCCCCGTAAAAACCTCCTGCAAAACCCATCACAAGGCTCAGAAGTCCAATCGAAAGAAATCTGCGTCCCATGATAATAAGAAAAAGTGAACCTGATATCAAGGCGCAGAGAAGCGCCGCCGCAGAAATTATTATTAGATTGTAGAGGTTAAAGGCATTTCCTCCGTGCAGAAGATTTCCGATAGTGGCTGCCGCTTCAAATAAAACGACTGCAAAAAAGGCTTGCAAAAGAAGCTGAAAAAACTTGCAGTTCACAGCTGTTTTTTTTGATATCGGATAAATCACACCGTATCTGTCCCAACCCTGACTTGAATCAAGATAAAGCGCACTGAGCGGAAATTCAAAAAACAGGCACATTCCGTACACAAGAAAAAATATGCTCGTTTTTCCGAAAAGACAGCACACTGCAGCGGCAGTCGGAAACAAGAAGATAAATCCTATATTCACAGCTCCCAATGTCTTGATATCCTTGTAAATTATCGCCTTGTATGCGTTCATAAAAACCTCCCTATTTCGGGAAATCACTCCCGGATTTCAATATTGCTAACGCTTTCAATCGGAAACAGCTTTATCAGATTTTTGCCTTTTCTGCTCTCTATCTCCAGTTTTACCCAATCCTCATCAACATCGAGAACCTTTCCGACGTTGCCGAATCCGTCCGTATAAACAGAGCATTTTTTACCAATCAATTCCTTCAATAGCTTCGACATAGATTTATCTCCCTCTAATTTTTTTGATAACATTTTTACCTTTCTCTGCAAATATTTTACCCGCTTCCCGAGTTTTATCACAAGGCAGAATGCAAAGATTCCAAATAAACCAAAATATTCCACAAAAACTCCTCCCTCAAACCAACAAAGTATAGCTGTCTGTTCCGAGATATTTTCCGAACTTCTTTCCTACCTCTTCCATTGTACCACAATATTTGAAACCGAATTTTCTGTGCAGATGCTCGCTCGCTTCATTGCCTGAGGTTATGACGGATACGACCGTGTGCGTTCTGTCGTCTTTTTTCGCCATATCGATTATTTCACTCATCAAAGCGTTTGCGACGCCCCTTCCCCTTTGGTTGGCTGAAACGTAAATTGAAAGCTCGACGGTTGACGAGAATGCCTCCTTGTCACGATAGCTTGAAAGAGATGCATAACCGACCGTCTCTCCGCCGATTTCGGCGATTATCAGAGGGTGATTGTCAACATTGTGACTGTCGTACCAAACCTTGAAATCATCAAGTGTTTTTGGGTGCAAATCGAATGTCGCAGTGCCGTTTTCAACCTCGTAGTTATAAATATCAAGAAGCGACTGCAAATCGCCCTGCACAGGTTTTCTTAAAGTAATATTTTCCACTTTACAAATCCCTCTTCCTGTATATCCTGATTGACATAATCCATTCAAAAACATAAACCGCAGTCAATATAACTGCAGACACCGTACAGAATATCGGTGATTCAAAAATCCTTTTTGAGTTGCTGCCCTCAAAAAATCCGTCAATGAATCCGATTATGAACGATAATGCAAAATATGCAAATATATAGAATATATATGATACAGTGTATGAAAATCTGAAACACAAAAGCATCGCCAGTCCCACAGTGCAAAGTCCTAAAGAAAATGATGACAACAGCCTGAACACTGTTGCAGACGAAAAAACGAAATCTTCTGTTCTTGAAAAAAACTGTGACATGCATATAAGAACAATAAACATGACAATCTCCGAAACCGTTGTTATGATGAAAAGATGAGATACAAACGAACTCCTCGATATTGGCAGACAGGATATATATAAATCAAATTTATACCTTGCATAGCTGCTCATAACAAAGATGTATACAACTCCGGCAATCAAAAAATGAAGCGCTGATGTCAGAGCACTCGGATAAAACATGAACATTGAAATTGGAATAAAGAACCAAAAATACATCATTACAAACAGAACTGCCAACCATTTCCGTGAGAAATTATAGAACAAAGCCTTCATTTAATCTCCCCCTTAACCATATAAACGAACAAGTCCTCTATAGTAACATTGCCGATATCCGCACCGTTCGGGGCAGCCTGTCTTTTCACAATCGCCTGAACTCCGTAGGGAGATTCACGCTTTCCTACAACTGCGGCTGTCGGAACCGACCGAAGCTCTTCATCGGAACATCTCAACATACAATAGTTATCCAAAAGTACGTCCTTTTCCTCGCACATCAGAAGCTGTCCCTTGTGAATAACCGCTATGTAGTCGCAGAGCTTTTCGAGGTCGCTGACAATATGTGACGAGAACAGAACCGAATGGTTTTCGTCTCTCGTGAAGTCATAGAGAATATCGAGAAAATCATCTCTGACAACGGGGTCGAGTCCGCTTGTTGCTTCGTCAAGAATAATCAGCTCGGCGCCGTGGGAAAGTGCAACGGCGATACCGAGCTTTTTCTTCATGCCGAGCGAATAGTCCTTGAATTTTTTGTGACGCGGAATCTCAAATCTGTCAACATAATCATTAAAAGCCTTTCCGTCCCAACGCTCAAAAACATAGCTCATCATTTTGTCGACGTGCTTTACCTTGAATTTGTGCGGAAAAGAAATTTCATCGGGAACTATTCCGATGTTCTGGCGAAGCTTAAAGAAGTTTTCCACATTCTTCTCACCCAGCAAGGAAATCTCTCCCCCGTTTTTCATTGAAACGTTTCCGCAAATTATTTTTATCAGAGTGCTTTTGCCTGCACCGTTTTCCCCGACAAGCCCCATAATACAGCCTTTAGGCAGATCGAAGGAAATATTATCGAGCGTAAAGCCTTTGTATTCCTTCGTAACATTCTTCAAGGAAATCGCATTCACATTATTACTCGTCATATCCTTCAAAGAAATTGTATTCATATTACCCCTCCTCATTCAGCACGTCGAGCATATCCTTCAGATCACCGACCGAAAGGTTACACGACCTCGCAAGCTGAAGCGACTCCGTCAGGTGCTCTTCAATGAGTTTGAGATTGTTCTCTCTCAGAAGCTCGACGTTCTTCGGTGCAACAAAGCACCCTTTCCCGGCAACCGTATATATAAAACCGTCCTTTTCAAGCTCATCGTACGCACGCTTCGTCGTAATTACGCTGATTCTCAGATCCTTTGCGAGACTCCGTATTGACGGAAGGGCTTCGTCTTCGCAAATCTCGCCGCTTATTATCTGAGTTTTTATCTGATTATAGATCTGTTCATAAATAGGAATACCGCTTTTGTTGTCAATTAGTATTCTCAAGATCTCACCTCTTTCAAGGAAGTCGATGTACAACTGTATATTAACAGTATATACAGTTATGACACGTTTGTCAATGGTTATCAGAAAAAAAGCAAAAAAATAAAGCCATGACACATAGTCACAGCTTTACGGATAAAAAACATTCATAATACAATATTCGTTTTGTTCTGAAATAAAAAACAAAATCTTACAGACGGAAAACCGAACGAAAAACTACTGTTTGCGATTCAAATGAACAAAAGTCACGAGCCTGATTTCAGACAGGATTTCACGAAGAATAATTCGTGCTGTTATATTTATTCCACTTACTTGCTGCAGCGCTTGAGTTTTTGTTCGCATTGATTGAAGCGATCAGAACGTTTTTAATATCCTGAACCATTGAAATCAAATACACATAGTCATAAGGGAACAAATTCATCGAGCTGAGAGTTTTCAGCAAATAAACACACTCTACCGAAGATTTGAGAGCTTCCTGGAGATGATCATTGAACGCACTTTTGTCGTCGCCATAGACCGATTTGTTGATATGCGTACCCATTTCGGAAGCAGCTTCAAGAAGTCTTTTTGAAATAGTTTCATCCAAGCCCGATTTTGAGTAAGCCTCATTAAACAACGCTATCTGTGCCAAGAATTCAACCGACTTGTTAAAAATTATATTACTCACGCTTACCACCTCATAATTATTATAACAAAAAACGAAAACAAATGCAATAAATTTCTGAGAGTTCAAGCCGATTTTTGGTTAAATTTTGACTGAAAATTATGTGAAAATTGACAAGAAAAAGCTTGGGAGAACATAAAGCAAGCATTCACCCATTCAATCAAGATTATACTAAACTCTCTATATATAAGATAAACATAATAAAACTAACACTTTAACTGTTCGCCCATTTTCTGAAAATTTCGAGCATATGAATAAGCTTGCCGGAGTCACCGTCACCACAAAACTTACCGTCCTTAACTGTACAATGCATCCAATCGTCATCACTGACATAATTATGAATATCGTTAAAAGGCTTATTTTCAAGGGAAGTATCTGCAATATCAACAGAAACAGTCCAGCCGGGATTATCCAACGTATCGATTTTAACTCCGAACACGTGCTCCCAGTCACCGTCGCACATACTTTTGTACCAATCCTGCAGCCAAATCAATAAGTCCATTTCAGGTCACCTCGAGGAGTGTATTATTTATTGTTGCCTTTGGCGGTATTAATTGAAGAAATAAGAAGAACGCGTATGCGTGTACAAGCCGAATTAAGAGAATTGTATTGATTTCTTTCTATATAATTGGTTTTATAGAGTAATTCAAGCCAGTATCCTGTTTCGTTAGCTTCTTTCAACGCTATCTGTAATTTAGCAATAAAATCAGCTTTACTGTGAGCATACTGAGCTTCTCTAATGTTAGCACCTATAGATGTACCGCTTCTGCCAATTTGATTTGATATGATGCTTTCCCTTTTTGCTTTAATTCTTTAACCAAACCAATAATAGAAACTGCAAAATCAGTTGAAAAATCTCTTAATTTGCTTTCCGACATTTTAGCACCTCAATACTTAGAGTGAAGTTTGCCGTTTCACGGCAAGTGAAGTTGTTTGCACTGCAAACAGTGAAGTTTTCTGCTGCGCAGAAAGTTAAGTAAAGTGTTCCTAATACGTGCCGAAGGCACACTTCACTGCGAAGCAACTTCACATTCGAAGAATACTTCTCGTTCCGGAACGGAACACTTAACTGCAAAAAGGCTTGCAAAGCAAGCCTTTTTGCAGTCCGCCCGAAGGGATTCGAACCCCCGTTCTTCAGAATCGGAATCTGCTGCGTTATCCAACTGCGCCACGGGCGGAGATATATAATTTTAGGAGTAATATACCGTTAAGGGCTTTGCCCTTAAAACCCACCAAAGGCTCTGCCTTTGGAATCCGCCAGCTTTTTGAAAAAAGCTGGGCAAAAACTTTTACTGGTTCTTTTTCAAACTTTTTTGTGCCACTTTAAAATTTGCTAATTTATAGATTATTATTTAAAATCAGGCTTAGGCGGTTATCCACCTAAGCCCTTTAATTACAGATTATACAAGCTCAATGATTGCCATCTCAGCTGCGTCGCCGCGGCGAGGACCGATCTTTGTGATTCTTGTGTAGCCGCCGTTTACGTCAGCGTACTTCGGAGCGATCTCATCAAAAAGCTTCTTTGCTACTGTTTCGTTTGTAACGAAAGCAAGAACCTGACGCTTGCTGTGAAGATCGTTCTTCTTTGCAATTGTAATAAATTTCTCGGCTAACGAGC
Organism: uncultured Clostridia bacterium; assembly: GCA_946186535.1. GTDB lineage: Bacteria > Bacillota > Clostridia > Oscillospirales > Acutalibacteraceae > RUG592. Next base: position 1,859 of record CAMHNT010000060.1, on the reverse strand, counting down.
TAACCTCTTTAGCACGAGTAACAGTTGTTTCTATTTTTCCGTTCTCAAAAAGGAATGTAACCAAAGCTCTGAGCATTGCTGTTCTGTGAGCAGTAGTTCTTCCCAACTTTCTTGTTCCCGGCATTTTAGTCACTCCTTTACTTAGTTTAAAGAGGTATTACTCCTCTTCCTTGCGAAGACTGAATCCAAGTGTCTGAAGCTTTACGATAACTTCCTCAAGTGACTTACGTCCCAAGTTACGAACCTTCATCATGTCTTCCTCTGACTTGTTGATCAAGTCCTCAACGGTGTTGATGCCTGCACGCTTGAGGCAGTTGAAAGAACGAACGGAAAGATCGAGCTCTTCGATAGTCATCTCGAGAACCTTCTCCTTGCCCTTGTCGTCCTTTTCTACCATGATCTCTGTGCTGTAGCCCTTGTCGGAAAGATCGACGAAGAGATTGAGGTGCTCTGTGAGTACCTTTGCAGCGAGAGAAACTGCTTCCTGTGCGTTTACAACGCCATTAGTCCACACGTCGAGTGTGAGCTTATCATAGTCGGTGATCTGACCGACACGAGTATTTTCTACTGTATAATTAACCTTTAAAATAGGCGTATAGATGGAATCAATCGGCAAAAGACCGATGACATTTTCTTCTGCCATCTGCTTGTTACGTTCACCCGAAACGTAACCTCTTCCCTTATCCAATGTGATCTCCATGAAGAGCTTTGCTCCTTCACCCAAAGTCGCGATATGCATATCAGGGTTAAGAATCTCAACCTCACTATCACACATAATACTTGCGGCCGTAACCTCACAGGGTCCTTCCGCTCTGATCTCAACTCTTTTCTCACCCTGGCTGTTGAGCTTTGCGGTGAGTCCCTTCATGTTAAGGATGATCTGAGAAACGTCCTCCTTAACTCCGGGAATGGTTGAAAATTCGTGTAAAACGCCCTCTATTTTAAGAGACTTGACTGCTACGCCCTCAAGTGACGAGAGCAATACACGACGAAGGCTGTTGCCAAGTGTATTGCCAAAGCCTCTCTCAAGAGGCTCAACAACAAATCTGCCATGCTTACCGTCAGCTGATAACTCTTCGGTATCGATCTTTGGCTTTTCAATTTCAATCATTAGTTGGCTCCTCCCTAACATTTAGCACTAAGTGCCGATATGTGTGTATTCCTATGCGGCTGAGGATTACTTGGAGTACAACTCGACGATGAGGTGAGCCTCAACATCATAGTCAAGGTCTTCTGCTGAAGGCAAACGAGTTACTGTAGCCTTGAACTCGTCCTTGTTCTCATCAAGCCAAAGCGGTACTACACGTGTGCTTGTCTTCTCAAGGTTCTCCTTGAACTTAACGCTGCTCTTGCTCTTGTCTCTGAGAGAGATCACGTCGCCTACCTTGATTCTGTAGGAAGGAATGTCTACTCTCTTGCCGTTTACGAGGAAGTGACCGTGGTTAACGAGCTGTCTTGACTCTCTTCTTGTAGCTGCGAGGCCCATTCTGTAAACAACGTTGTCGAGTCTTGACTCGAGGAGAACGATGATGTTGTTACCAGCCTGGCCTTCCATCTTTGTAGCGATCTCATAGTAGTGATAGAACTGCTTCTCAAGAACGCCGTAGATGAACTTCAGCTTCTGCTTCTCTTTGAGCTGAAGACCGTACTCGGAAACCTTTCTTCTTGAGTTGGCATTAGGGTTCTTCTTGGAACTCTTGTCAATACCAACAACTGTCGGGCTGATGCCCAGATATCTGCATCTTTTCAAAATAGGATCTCTGTTTACTGCCATTTCTTAAAACACCTCCGAAATTAAAATTAGACACGTCTTCTCTTCGGAGGACGGCATCCGTTGTGAGGAATCGGTGTAACATCTT
>CAMHNT010000059.1 GCA_946186535.1 uncultured Clostridia bacterium | reverse complement strand
AATGTCAAATAAATATTGTTTTTTTGTTATTAATATATTACAAATTATTATTAAATATTGCTTTTTAACAGAAAAAAATTTATAATAAATAAGATAGTGGAATAGTGCATAATGAACAGAATTTATTATGTTACCATATTAACACTTTACTTGACTAACACGATGAAGTATGTTATAATTTTTATCGGATTACAGCGGACTGCTATGTCCGGACTATATTTTACGCAGATTGGTGGGAATGAATATGAACAGCGCTATCGGTTTTGCAAACGAAGAAATGGCGGTAATGAGTTTGAGTAAGCTGTACAGACAGTACGGCTTTAAACAGTTCAAAATGAGTAAATTCGAGGAGTATGACCTCTACGCAAAAAACAAGGATTTCTTATTAAGCAGCAATGTCATCACATTTACGGATACCAATGGCAAGCTTATGGCATTGAAACCCGATGTTACATTGTCTATAGTGAAGAGCTCCAACGATACCTTCACGGAGCCTGAGAAGGTCTATTACAGTGAGAATGTTTACAGAGTCGATAAAGGCACCCATCAGTTCAAGGAGATCATGCAGGTAGGTCTTGAATGCGTCGGAGACATTGACGTCTACTCTGTAAGCGAGGTTATAATGCTTGCAAAGCAAAGTCTCGATGCAATAAGTGAGAGAAATATTCTCGATATATCTCACATGGGCTTTATCACAGGACTTCTTGAGAATTTAAATCTCAGCGATGAGCAGAAAAAAAAGATAATTGTTTGTATCAGTGAAAAGAATACTCTTTCTATCGAAAGCTACTGCAAGGAATTTTTCATTGACGAAAAGACTTCAAACGCTCTCGTCGTTCTGACAGGCATTTACGGTTCTTTCTCAAAGTGCGTTGAGGAAATCAAGAAAATCAGTATCAACGAAAAAACCGATGCAGCGGTTGCCGAACTTCAAAACATTTACAGTTTCCTGAAACAGTATGGTTGTGCAAACGGAGTCAACCTTGATTTTTCAATCGTCAATGACCTTAATTATTACAACGGTGTTATTTTCCAGGGCTTTATTGACGGTGTTCCAAGCAGCGTTCTGACCGGGGGAAGATATGACAATCTTATGCATAAGCTCGGAAAGAAATCTGGTGCAATCGGATTTGCAGTTTATCTTGATCTGCTTTCAAGACTTATGAACGGCGACATAACGTTTGACGTTGATGTGCTTCTGATTTATGATGACAGCACGGATATTACTGCGCTTGCAGATGCCGTTAAGAATATCGCAGAGAGCGGAAAAAGCGTAAAGGCCCAGAAGGTCAACAGCGGAAGCATTAAATACAGACAGCTTATGAAGGTAAGTAACGGGGAGGTTGAAGTCGTTGAAACAAATGATTAATGTTGCGCTTCCGAAAGGAAGACTCGGAGAAAAGGTGCTCAATATTTTTGAATCGGTCGGCTACGACTGCCCTTCAATACATGAAACAAACAGAAAGCTCATTTTTGAAAATGAGGAAGCAGGAGTGCGCTACTTCTGGGTAAAGCCGTCGGATGTTTCCATTTATGTTGAAAGAGGTGCGGCTGATATCGGCGTTGCAGGAAAGGATATTCTTCTTGAGTATGCTCCGGACGTTTTTGAGCTGTATGATCTTGATATCGGAAAATGCCGTATGGCTGTTGCAGCATGCAAGGGATTTCATGACAATACGGAAAGAACTCTGCGTGTTGCCACAAAATTTCCCAATATTGCAAGAGATTTCTACTCAAAAAAGGGCAGAGATATCGATATCATAAAGCTTAACGGTTCGATTGAAATTGCTCCGATTCTGAAAATGTCGGACGTCATTGTTGATATCGTTGAAACCGGTACAACTCTCAAGGAAAATAACCTCGAGCCTATTGAGACTATTGTTCCAATCAGTGCAAGACTCATTTCAAACAAGGTGAGCTATAAATTCAAGAATAAAGAAATTTCTCAGCTTGCCGCGAAAATCAGAGCGTATTGCGAGGAAAAGAAGTAATATACATTTTCTTAGAAGTCGGTGGCTTGATACGATAATAGAGGGAAATCCGAAAAAATTCTAAGAAAAATGTTGATTGAATAGAATCATAAAGAAAGGATATAAAAATGATTAAGATTTTTGATACAGAAAACATTTCAGTTTCCGAAATTTTAAAAAGAGAACAAACCTCGACAGGTGTTGAGGATATTGTTGCCGGTGTAATCGCCGATGTTCGCAAAAACGGTGATTCGGCTCTCAAAGAGTACACAAAGAAATTTGACAAAGCCGACCTTGATTCACTTGAGGTAACGGGTTCCGAGATAGAAGATGCATTTGTTCAGGTTGACGATAAGTTTATCGATATTATAAAAAAAGCTAAAGAGAACATTTATAACTTCCACAAGCACCAGGTTCGCAACAGCTTTGTTATAAGCGAAAACGACGGAATTGTTCTCGGACAGAAGGTTCTTCCGCTTCAGCGTGTCGGCTTGTATGTTCCGGGCGGCACGGCAAGTTATCCTTCGTCTGTTCTGATGAACTGTATTCCTGCGAAAATTGCAGGCGTAGAGGAGATTGTTATGACAACTCCGCCACGTGCCGACGGTACGATCAATCCTGTTATTCTTGCAGCGGCAAAGATCGCAGGCGTAGGAAGAATTTTCAAGGTTGGAGGCTCTCAGGCTATAGCAGCTCTCGCTTACGGTACGGAAAGTGTTCCAAAGGTCGATAAAATAGTGGGTCCGGGAAACGCTTTTGTTGCTGAGGCAAAAAGACAGGTTTATGGACTTGTTGATATTGATATGATAGCAGGTCCGAGTGAGATTCTGATTATAGCCGACGGTACCTGCAATCCGGAATATGTTGCGGCTGATCTGCTTTCACAGGCGGAGCATGACAAACTTGCGAGCGCAGTTCTCGTTACCGATAGCAAGGAGCTTGCAAATGCGGTAAGTGAGCAGCTTGAAATTCAGCTGAGGGTTCTTCCTCGTGAGGAGATCGCAAGAACTTCAATTGATAATAACGGCAAAATCATTATCACGGAAAGCATTGAGAAAGCTGTTGAAACGGCAAATATGATAGCTCCCGAGCACCTTGAAATCTGCGTTGACAATCCGTTTGATTACCTCGACAAGGTGAAGAACGCAGGCTCGGTATTCCTCGGAAAGAACTGTCCCGAGGCTCTCGGAGACTACTTTGCAGGTCCTAATCACACACTTCCGACAAGCGGTACGGCAAGATTTTCAAGTCCTCTTTCCGTTGACGACTTTGTAAAGAAAACGGCATTCACATATTATACGCTTGACGCGCTTTCAAAAGTCAGCGAGGATATCGCATACTTTGCCGAAAAAGAGGGACTTTCCGCTCACGCACGCTCCGCAGTAGTTCGTACAAGAAAGAAAAATTCCTGATAAAAAGGTGTCTTGAAAATGAGCAAATTTCTTATTAACAAATATCAGTCGCTTGAAGCATACGTTCCCGGCGAACAACCGAAGGATATGGAATACGTCAAACTTAATACAAATGAATCGCCGTTTCCGCCTTCACAGGGGGTTCTCGACAGAATTTCTTCAGCGGAGGTTTCAAAGCTCAATCTTTATCCCGATCCCGATTGTAAGGTTCTAAGGAAAAAGATAGCCGAGCTTTACGGATTTGAAAGCGAGAATGTTTTTATCTCTAACGGTTCCGACGAGATTCTCTCATTTGCATTTATGGCTTTCTGTTCGGAAGAAAAGGGTGCTGTTTTCCCGAATATTTCCTACGGATTTTATAAGGTGTATGGCGATCTTTACGGCGTTGATTACACGGAAGCTCCTCTAAAAGAAGATTTTACGATTGATGTAAACGACTATCTGAATATAAACAAAACAGTGGTCATAGCAAACCCGAATGCACCTACGGGACTTTCTCTGTCGGTGGACGAAATCGAAAAAATTGTAAAATCCAACCCGGATAACGTTGTTCTTATTGATGAGGCTTACGTTGATTTCGGTGGCAAATCCTGCATTGAGCTGGTAAAAAAATACGAGAATCTTCTGGTAGTACGTACATATTCAAAGTCACGCTCAATGGCGGGTGCAAGACTTGGTTATGCGTTCGGTTCAAAATCGCTGATTGACGATCTGAACAGAATTAAGTATTCGACAAATCCTTACAATATCAACCGTCTGACATTGGCGGCAGGTGAAGCGGCTATTGACGACAACGATTATTATATGAATCGCTGTAAGGAGATCGTTGAAATCAGAGAGTATTCGAAAAGAAGACTTTCTGAGCTTGGTTTTGATTATCTTGATTCCGATACTAACTTTATATTTGCAAAGTCGGATAAAATCATCGGTGAGGACTATTACAGGAGGCTTAAGGAAAACGGCGTTCTGGTGCGCCATTTCTCAAATCCTTTGATTTCCGGCTATGTAAGAATTACGGTCGGAACACGTGAACAAATGGATAAGCTTTTTGAAGTTACGGAAAAGCTTTTGAAATAATTACCTACCCATTTAATGAAAAATGGAGAAAATATATGGCATTTAAATTAAACAGTGTAGTTCCCTGGGGTAGGAACATTGACGAGTACAAAATGATGTTTATTCTTAACGATGATGATATGAAAAAGAAAATAGCAGGCTTTGGCGACGGTCCTGCCGCATTCAATTCCGAAGCGAAAAAAGCAGGATGTTCCGTTACATCATTTGACCCGATATATCAGTTTTCAAGAGAACAGCTTCAGGCTCGTATTGAAGAAGTCAGGGTAACGGTCATGCAACAAATGGCGGATAATAAGGACAACTATATTTGGATTAATATAAAAAACCTTGACGAGCTTGAAAATATCCGTATGACCGCAATGAACAAATTTCTTGACGACTATGACTTGGGAAAAGCTGAGGGAAGATACATTTACCATGAACTGCCGAACAGACTCGATTTTGAAGACAATTCTTTTGATATCGGTCTTAGCTCCCATTTCCTTTTGATGTATACAGCGCTCGGATATGAATTCCATATCAACGCCATTGACGAAATGCTGAGAGTATGCAGGGAAATCAGAATTTTCCCTTTGTGTGATCTTGACAGCAATGACAGCGAGATGATTACTTCGGTTATTGCTCACTATAAAGAGAAATATAACGTTGAAATCAAGAATACTGAGTATGAGTTTCAAAAGGGAGCAAACCGGGTTCTTGTGATAAGAAAATAAATGCAGAAGGGGTGCAAGTATGCGTATAGGTGAAATAAGAAGAGAAACCGCCGAAACAGATATCAAGCTTCGTATCGACCTTGACGGCTCCGGAGATTCTTCCGTCAATACTGGCGTCGGATTTCTTGATCACATGATGACGCTTTTTTCACGTCACGGACGTTTTGATCTGAATCTGGAATGTGACGGAGATACATACGTTGACGATCACCATTCCGTTGAGGATATCGGTATTTGTCTCGGAAAGGCTTTCTCGGAAGCCCTTGGTGAAATGAGGGGGATCAACCGCTACGGTCACATTATTCTTCCCATGGACGAGACTCTTATTCTTTGCGCTGTTGATATTTCGGGAAGAGCTTGTCTTTGCTTTGAAGCAGATTTCCCGTCTGATAAAATCGGAACCTTTGACACGGAGCTTGTTGAGGAGTTTTTTGCTGCGTTTGTAAGAAGCAGCAACGTTACTCTCCACATAAAACAGCTTCGGGGCAAAAATTCCCACCATATAGCCGAGGGTATTTTCAAAGCTTTCGCAAGAACTATGAGAACGGCTGTCGCTATTGATGAAGAATTGGGAGACGAAATTCCGTCCACGAAGGGAGTACTGTAAATGGTAGCAATAGTAGATTACGGCGTAGGCAATTTGTTTTCGCTGAAAAGTTCATTTTCATATATCGGTGAAGAGGTCGTCGTAACGAGCGATCCTGAAACCATAAGAAATGCAGACAGAGTTATTCTTCCGGGAGTAGGCGCATTCGGTGACGCTGCGGACAAACTTTTCGGAAGCGGTCTTGCACAGCTTCTGATTGATCTCGCAAATGAGGGCAAACCGATTCTGGGTATCTGCCTCGGTATGCAGCTTCTGTTCGAAAAAAGCTATGAATACGGCGAGCATAAAGGTCTCGGACTTATAAAAGGAAGTATCAAGCCTATAGCTGACAAGGTTTCAAGCGACTACAAAATTCCGCATATCGGTTGGAATGCCTTGAAATTTACGGAAAAGAAATCGCCGCTGTTTAAGTATATTAACGAGGGAGATTGTGTATATTTTGTACATTCGTTTTACGGTGCAGACTGCGAAGCTTCTCTCATCGCAACAGCCGAGTACGGTTTTGATGTAACGGCGGCTGTAAGCTCCGGAAACGTTTACGGTACACAGTTCCACCCGGAAAAAAGCGGCGAGGTTGGTATGAAAATCCTCAAGGCATTCTGTGAAATATAACGCCTTTATGAAAGGACAAAGATAATGAAAATTTTTCCTGCAATAGATTTAATAGACGGTTGTGCGGTCAGACTTTTTAAAGGCGACTACAACCAAAAGACAGTTTACAGCAGCAGCCCCGTAGACGTTGCGAAATCGTTCGTTGAGGCAGGCGCAGAGTATATTCACATTGTAGATCTTGACGGTGCGAGAGACGGTTCGAATGCAAATATTGAGGTTGTAAGAAGCATCGTTAAGGAAAGCGGTCTGAAAGCCGAGATCGGCGGTGGTATCCGTTCGATTGAGGCGATTGAGAAATACTTAGATCTCGGAGTTATGAGAGTGATTCTCGGTACTGCCGCAGTTACGGATACGGAATTTCTGAAAAAAGCTGTCAGCACCTACGGTGAAAAGGTTGCTGTAGGAGTAGACATAAAGGACGGTAAGGTTGCCATTAAAGGCTGGACACAGGTTTCACAGCTCGACTGCTTTGAGTTCTGCCGTCAGCTCGAGGATATCGGAGTAAAGACGGTTATCTGTACCGATATTTCTAAGGACGGTGTAATGTCGGGTACAAACATAGAGCTTTACAAAGATCTTTCAAAGCAGTTTAAAATGGATATTGTCGCTTCCGGCGGAGTTTCAAACCTTGAAAATGTCCGCACACTTACGGAAATGAATATGTACGGTGCAATACTCGGAAAGGCTCTCTATACAGGCTCGATTGACTTGAAGGAAGCTATAAGAATAGCGTCGGAGGGTGAAAAATGATTACAAAAAGAATTATTCCGTGCCTTGACGTTAAGGACGGAAGAGTAGTTAAGGGAGTAAATTTTCTTGGTCTTGCCGATGTTTCATCACCGACAAAGCTTGCAAAATTCTACAGCGACAACGGTGCAGACGAGCTTGTGTTTTATGATATCACGGCATCAGCCGAGGGAAGAGCTTTGTTTACCGATATCCTCTGCGAGGTTGCAAGCACGATATTTATACCCCTTACGGTAGGCGGCGGCATAAATTCGGTTGATGATTTTGACAGAGTTCTGAAATGCGGCGCCGACAAAGTAAGCGTTAATTCCGGTGCTATCAGAAACCCCGATCTGATTAATGCCGCTGCTCAGAAGTACGGCGACCAGTGCGTTGTTCTTTCCGTTGATGCGAAACGCGTTGACGGAACATATCACGTTTTCGCCAAGGGAGGACGTGAGGACACGGGAATGGACGCTATTGAGTGGATAAAAAGAGGTCAGTCAATGGGTGCGGGCGAAATCGTTCTGAATAGCATTGACACAGACGGTGTAAAAAACGGATTTGACCTTGAAATGCTCGGTGCGGTCTGTGAGATTGCAACGGTTCCCGTTATCGCTTCGGGCGGAGCAGGAAATATCGACCACTTTACGGAGCTTTTCAATACATTGCCAAAGGTTGATGCTGGTCTGGCGGCTTCAATTTTCCACTTCGGTGAGGTTGATATCCATGATCTGAAAAAGGATCTTGACAGCAGCGGAATTATTGTAAGACTGTAATTCGGTTTGTTTTTTAGAGGTTTTTTATGGATACGGATATTATTAATTCTTACTTAAAGAAAGAGTTGTGGATGGACTTTGAAATGGCAGGTTCGGGCATAGGAGAAGTCAGACTGCACGGTTATACAGACATTGCCGAGGAGGATAAGATAATAATCAAGTTTAAGCAGGTTTTTATGATATCTGCGGTAACGACGTTTTCTTATGAAGGACACGGAGATTTTATTACTGTTGCTCAAGGTGAAACCGCACGAAACATTAACATGAAATTTGGAGTTACAAAAGGTCATAATGTATATATCCTCTCGAACACAGATGTCGGAGAAGATATGTTTATCATTGCAAAGGACGTCGAAGCTGTATTCTGTAATACATAAAACTACCTAAAACATATGTGATTAAAATTTTTAAATCAATGAGGAGAATAGATATGATTAACATAGATGAACTCAAATTTGACGAAAAGGGACTTATCCCGGCTGTCGTTGTAGATGATGACAGCAAAAAGGTTCTGACGGTTGCTTACATGAACAGAGAAAGTCTTGAAATTTCGATTAAAGAGGGCAGAACCTGCTTCTGGTCGCGTTCACGTCAGGAGCTTTGGAGAAAGGGCGAAACCTCCGGTAACGTTCAGCATATCGTTAAAATTCAGACAGACTGCGACAAGGACGCATTAACGGTTTACGTTAAAAAGGAAGGTCCTGCATGTCATCTCGGTACGGATTCCTGTTTTAACGATGACGTTTATGTAAGCGACGAGCTTCATAGCTTTTCTCTCGAGTCTCTCATGGAGATGCTTGTCGGCAGAAAGGTAGAGAAAAAGGAAGGCTCTTATACAACCTATCTTTTTGAAAAAGGTATCGATAAGATTCTCAAGAAGGTCGGTGAGGAGTGTACTGAGGTTATCATTGCGGCTAAGGCTGACGATAAAAAGGAAACTATCTACGAGGTTGCTGACCTTACTTACCATGTAATGGTTATGATGATCGAAATGGGTATTACTCTCGATGATATTCACAACGAGCTTGCTTCACGTCACGTCATCGACCACAAGGTAAAGCAGGAGAAGATGACATCATGATAAATGTGTGCCAGAATCTGCACACTCATACAACCTTCTGCGACGGCAAAAACACCGCCGAAGAAATGATATTAAGCGCAATTGAAAAGGGTATGACCTCGATAGGTTTTTCGGGTCATGCCCTTACTGAGCATGATAAAAGCTACTGTATGAGTGCTGAAAATACTCTGAAATATCGTGATGATATTTTGAATCTGAAAGAAAAATATAAGGATAAAATCAAGATCTATCTCGGTTTGGAGCAGGACTGGTTTTCTGTAGAACCGCTTATAGAAACCGATTATCTTATAGGTTCGGTTCACTATGTTTTCAAGGACGGTAAGTATATACCTGTAGATGAAACGAAAGATATTCTCATAGCTGCTGTTGATGAGATTTATGGCGGTGATATCTATTCTTTTTTGGAGGACTATTTTAAGCTTGTCGGAAACATTTTTGACAAGACAGGCTGTGATATAGTCGGTCATTTTGATTTGCCCGAAAAGTTCAACAGAGACGGTAAGCTGTTCGACAGAATGAATTCAAGATATATTGCGGCTTATGAAACAGCACTTGAAAGGCTTTCTTCTCAGGACAGAATATTTGAAATCAACACAGGAGGTATGTCAAGAGGCTATACAGCAGAACCGTATCCCAATGCTGCTATTCTGAAGAAGCTTGCGGATCTCGGTGCAAAAATTACAGTTTCAAGCGACAGCCACGATATCTGTACAATAGATTATAAGCTTGACGCAATGTGCAGACTCGCTTATGACTGCGGCTTCAGGGGAATTTATTTGCTCGGAGATAACGGATTTTATAAAACAGATTTCCGATACTAAAAACTAATACCCCATAGACAAATATCCTTAACTTTTACTGTGTTGCCGAAAGAGAGGATGTGTCGTGTACAAACTATGAAATTGACAGCGCTCGGTGGTTTTCTTTTGATGAAGCAAAGAAGATATTCTTCATCACTGCTTAGCTGAAAAATTTTTATTGTGTTTTCTGAATAATTTCAAATAATAATCCTGCTTGCAGTTGCAGCAAATTTGTGTTATAATATAAACACTTTAAATCGTAAAAGGAGAAATAAACAATGAACGAGAAAATTTCACAGTATGTTGAGAAGCTTTCAAACTCCGGTGATTTGTTAAAAATCATCCAGAACAAGGATGAGGCTATCAAGTTTATCGCAAAGGAAACAAAGCTCCCCGAGGCCGAGTGCGCCAAGGTTTATGATTCTGTACTTGAAAAGGTTAAGGGCGGAATTGCCGGAAAGCTTGGCGATAAGGTTAAACTGCCTTTTAATTTGGGCTGATTTCTTTAAATATATAGGAGCTTGCCGCAATGTGAAATCTTTGCGGCAAGCTCCTTTTTTGTGAAACGAAAACCCCCAGTTTGACTGGGGGTTCAAAAAGCTTTAGCTA
>CAMHNT010000058.1 GCA_946186535.1 uncultured Clostridia bacterium | reverse complement strand
CCAGCTTTTTTTAAAAAGCTGGCGGAGTCCAGAGGCAGAGCCTCTGGTGGGTTTTTAAGGGCGAAGCCCTTAACTGTCTGTTCCTTCTTTAATGCCGCATTGCGGCATTAATTAAAAACAATTATTGCAGATTAATTATAAAATAAAGGAGCTAAAAACAATGATAAATATTCTTATGTCCGGATGTAATGGAAGAATGGGACAGGTTATCGCTTCATTGGTGAACGAGCGTGACGACGTTCAGATTATATGCGGAGTCGATACATTTGACGGTATCAAAAACAATTTTCCCGTATATTCCGATTTTTCGAATATCGGTGAAAAGGTTGATGTTATTATAGATTTTTCAAATCCGTCCGCACTCGGCGGCTTGCTTGAATATGCGGTAAATAACAGCGTTCCTGCCGTTCTCTGCACAACAGGCTACAGCGACGAGCAGATTTCCGACATCAACAAGGCTTCCGAAAAGGTAGCTGTTTTCCGTTCGGGAAATATGTCGCTCGGAATCAATCTTCTCATCGAAATCTCAAAAATGGCGGCAAAGGTTTTCGGCAGCGATTTTGATATCGAGATCGTTGAGAAGCACCACAACAAGAAAATCGACGCACCGTCGGGAACGGCTCTTATGATCGCGGACGAAATCTCAACCGTTATGGACATCGAGCCTGAGTATGTTTATGACAGACACAGCGTCAGAAAAAAGCGTGACAAGAAGGAAATCGGTATCAGCAGCGTCAGGGGCGGCACTATCGTAGGCGAGCATGACGTTATTTTCGCAGGCGACAACGAGGTTATCACAATTTCTCATCAGGCGCAGTCGAGAAGTCTTTTTGCGATAGGTGCGATCAATGCCGCAGTGTTCCTTGCAGACAAGGGAGCAGGCAGCTACAACATGTCCGATTTGCTGAAATCAAGATATTGATTTTTGACGTTTGTTTCCAGATAGCCACTGAAATTGATATTTATGGGACTGAATAACTATGGAGTATGATTGCGGATTTACAAAGGATAATAACTGGTTCCGCTACAGAGCCGCTGCTATAATCGTTGAAGATGACTGCGTGTTATTGGCAGGAAATGACAAAGAGGATTACTTTTATTCTGTCGGAGGCGGCGTTCACATGAACGAAACGGCGGAAGAGGCTGTTATCAGAGAGGTGCTTGAAGAAACAGGAGTGTGTTATCAAGTTGACACATTGGCTGTAATCCATGAAAATTTCTGGAACGGCAACGGCGCATATGATAAGGGCTTGCATTGCCATGAAATTGCTCTGTACTTTCTTATGAAACCCAGAGGAACGAAGGAACTGAAAAGCAACAGCTACACAAGATTCAACGATAAGGAAACGATGAACTGGATTCCGATCCAAGATCTGGATAAATATAAGGTATTTCCGACGTTTTTAAAGGAATATCTCTGTTCGGGTACTGCTGATTTACAGCATATAATTACGGACGAAAGAGTAAAATAAATCGGAGTTTGCAGGAGAAATTTATGATTGGATTAAGACCGTATAAGCGGTGCGATGCTCGGAGTATTGTATCGTGGTGCAAAGATGAAGAAACATTTTTGTTATGGGGCGGAGAGCGTTTCGGAAGCTTCCCCATTTCAGAAGACATCATGAATCATAAGTATTTTAACGATAACGGGAATTGTGTAGAAAATGATAACTTTTATCCCGTGATAGCTTTTGATGATAATGGAATTTTAGGGCATTTTATCATAAGGTATCTTAACGGTGACAACAGAATACTTCGATTCGGCTGGGTGATTGTAGATGATGAAAAACGAGGTCATAAGTATGGGCAGAAAATGCTCAGGCTCGGATTAAAATATGCGTTTGAAATCATGCAGGCAGATAAGGTTACGATAGGTGTATTCGAGAATAACATTTCGGCTTATAAATGCTATCTGTCCGCAGGCTTTCATAAGTCTGAAAATGCAGAGGATTCATTTGAATATATTCACGGAGAAAAGTGGAAGATAGCCGAGCTTGAGATATTGAGAGAAGAATTTATTGCGCAGCTATAAATGAGCAAATTTTAAAATTGCATAAAAAGTTCGACATAGAACTATTAAGGCAAATTTTTTAAAACTGGCGGTTTTGAATATTGGGAATTTTTAAAAACACGGAAAGAAAAATTCGTTTGAAGTATGGATTGTAAACGAATAAAAAGCAATTTATTTACACCTTTCAACAGTTCAAGGAGATTATTATGGACGATAATTACGTAAAAGGAAAAGGTAAGAAATTCCCCTATCATAACCGTCAGCTGAGCTGGATGGATTTCAATTCGAGAGTTATGGAAGAGGCTTTCGAAAAGGAGAATCCTGTTATGGAAAGAGTCAATTTCCTTGCCATAACAGCGTCCAACCTTGATGAATTCATGATGGTTCGTGTAGCCGGAGTCATCGATCAGATGGAGCACGGCATAAAAGAATCCGACCTTTCCGGACTTACGCCGAAGCAGCAGTACTCCAGGCTTTCCGAGAAAATTCACGATTTTTCTCAGAGACAGTACAGCTGTCTGAACAGGTCGATACTTCCAGTTCTCAAGAAGCACGACATCTATTTCAAAAAGGTAAGCGAGCTTAATGAAGCACAGAAAAAATTTATCGATAAATATTTCGATAAAGTCATCTTTCCTGTACTTACGCCAATGGCGGTTGATACAAGCCGTCCGTTTCCGCTTTTGCTCAATAAGAGCCTGAACCTGGCGGTTCGCCTGATGAACGACGACAAGGAATCGTTTTTCGCAGTTATGCAGGTTCCGTCGGTTCTGCCGAGGTTTATTGAGCTTCCGTCGAAAAACGAACGTGACTTTATTCTTTTGGAGAACATCATTATTTCACGTCTTGACGAGCTTTTCGAGCTTTTTAAAATCAAGGCGTACTGTCCTTTCAGAATCACAAGAGATTCCGATCTGGACATAGATGAGGATACGGACAATCTCCTGAGTGAGATTGAAAAATCTATCAAGCAGCGGAGAAGGGGGAAGCCTATCCGACTTGAAATTTCGGACAAATGCGACAAGAGTCTCAGAAAATTTCTCACAGAAATGCTTGATGTCGATGAGAGCGAGATTTATGAGTGTCATGGTCCGTTAGATCTTACGTTCCTCTCAAAATTCGCAAAGATTTCCGGAAGCGAAAAGCTTTCCTTCAAGCCGATCATGCCAGTGAATCCGCCTGCCGATTTCTACGGGTACGACGATATTTTCGAAGCAATAAGAGAAAAGGACAGATTTGTTCATCACCCCTACGAGAGCTTTGACTGCGTTCTGAGATTTGTTCAGGAAGCGGCGAGAGACGAGAAGGTGCTTGCAATCAAGCAGACTCTGTACCGTGTGAGCGGCAATTCGCCTATCGTGGCGGCACTTATCAAAGCGGCTGAAAACGGCAAGCAGGTAACTGTTCTTGTTGAGCTAAAAGCACGCTTTGACGAGGAGAACAATATTCACTGGGCAAAAAAGCTTGAAAAGGCAGGCTGTCATGTGGTATATGGCTTAAGCGGTCTGAAAACCCACTGCAAAATATGTCTTGTTGTGAGAAACGAGGAGGACGGAATCCGCCGTTATCTTCACATGGGCACAGGAAACTACAACGACAGCACCGCAAGATTCTATACGGATATGGGGCTTTTTACCTGCAAGGAGGAATACGGCGAGGATGCGTCGTCTCTGTTCAACGTTCTGACAGGTTATTCACTTCCGCCGCAGTACAATAAGTTTATTGTAGCGCCTCACGGAATGAGAAGCTTCTTTGAGGATAAGATCCGCAAGGAAATCGAAAATGCAAAGAACGGACTGCCTGCCGGGATTACGGCAAAAATAAATTCTCTTGTCGACCCTTCGATAATTCAGCTTCTTTATGAAGCGTCGAAAGCAGGCGTGCCCGTAAAGCTTATTGTCAGGGGAATATGCTGTCTTATCCCGGGAATCGAAAAGGTGAGCGAGAATATCACCGTTCACAGCATTGTCGGTCAGCTTCTGGAGCACAGCAGAATGTTCCGTTTCGAAAACGGCGGTCAACCCGAGATGTATCTCGGTTCGGCGGACTGGATGCAGAGAAATCTCGACAGACGTGTAGAGCTTGTATTTCCCGTAGAGGACGAGGAAATACATAAACGCTGCGATGATATTATCGAGCTTATGTGGAATGATGTTATCAACACAAGAATTCAGCTGCCCGATACTTCTTACGATATGGTTGACAGACGGGGCAAGAAGCACCTCAACTGTCAGACGGAATTTGCACAGCTTGCAAGGAATGCTTTGATGCAGAAAGCCGGGCAGGCTGAGGCGAACAGTAATAATCAGGGCGAATAATATAAGTACAAGAAAGGTGGATTAAAATGAAAAGAATAGGTATTTTAACGAGCGGCGGAGATTGTCAGGGTTTGAATGCAAGTATCAGAGGCGTTGCGAAAACTCTCTACAACCATTACGGAGACGATGTTCAGATTATCGGTATCATCGACGGCTACAGAGGTCTTATCTACGGCGAATGCAAGGAGCTGAAAAGAGAGGATCTTTCCGGTATTCTCACAATGGGCGGAACTATTCTCGGCACGTCGCGCCAGCCTTTCAAGCTCATGAGAGTTATTGACGAGAATCTTGTCGACAAGGTTGAATCGATGAAGGAGAACTACAGAAAGATGAAGCTTGACTGTCTCGTTGTTCTCGGTGGCAACGGAACTCAGAAAACGGCTAACCTTCTTTCGGAAGAGGGACTGAATGTTGTGTCGCTTCCGAAAACTATAGACAACGACCTTTGGGGGACGGATATGACCTTCGGCTTCCAGTCGGCAGTCGATATCGCAACTCACGTTATCGACTGTATCCACACAACGGCAACCTCTCACGGAAGAGTATTTATCGTTGAGGTTATGGGTCATAAGGTTGGCTGGCTCACGCTTTATGCAGGTATCGCAGGCGGCGCAGACGTCATTCTTATTCCGGAGATCCCTTACGATATAAATTCCGTAATTGAAACCGTACAGAAGAGGAACAAAGAGGGAAAGAATTTCTCCATTCTCGCAGTTGCCGAAGGCGCTATCTCTAAGGATATTGCCGCTCTTCCGAAGAAAAAGAAGAAGCAGGCGATCGCAGAGCTTGCGTATCCGTCGATTTCCTACAAGATCGCCGCGGAAATTCAGGAGGCAACAGGCCAGGAAACAAGAGTTACCGTTCCAGGTCACTTCCAGAGAGGTGGAAGTCCAGACGCTTATGACCGTTTTATCTGTACACGTTTCGGTGTTGCAGCGGCTAACCTTATCATCAACAAGGACTACGGCAAAATGGTAGCTCTTAAGGGTCAGGATATCGTTGCGATTCCGCTTTCCGAAATTGCAGGAAAGCTCAAGGCAGTTCCTGCCGACAGCCCTGTTGTACAGGCGGCAAAGGATCTGGGGATCAGCTTCGGTGAGTGATTTTCTGTTAAAAACAACCCACGTATTTTGATACGTGGGTTGCTGCTGTATTATATGCATTATAGCGTTACAGTCTCCGTCTCCTCTTGCCGCTGAAATAAGAGTATTGCTCAAAAACAATATTGGTTATAATCAGCGGAGAGATTATTAGCTCCTTGTTGCGCTCGTCCCAGAGCATAGTTCCGAGTACATCACATTCCTTTACATCAAAGCTGTCAAAGCTTCTGCCGAAGTATATTTCTTTCTTCTGCAATGTACCGCTGTTATTTCGTTCCGCCTTGATACTGCCGTCAAAAAGCCACATGGAGGTACTTATTTTTTCGCATATATACTTATGCTCGTTGATGAGCTTTATAGGTAACGGTCCGCAATAGCCTGTCACGGAATCTGTCAGGTGAAGCGAAAGAAAAGGAAAGGGATTGCCGCCTTTAAAGGAATTAACGGCAGCCGTAACAGATTCGCATAACAGATTGTTGCCGAGCAAAAATGTTTCAAATTCCTTTTTTGAGTTGATACATGCAATTCTGCCGTCAACACTCAGGCTGCCGAAAAGCTCGTCATAATTGCAATACTTGCCTATACGGGATCTTATAAAATCCTTTTTTGCATGATAGTAGAACATACTTTTATAGTAAATCCTGACATTCTCCAATGCATCGAAAATCTTATGATAAACCATTGGATTCGGACAATATCTGTAGTCGGTGAATATTTTTATGCCGTCGTGGGAGAAATGCTCTCTGACAGCCGCCGCACAAGCTGCGCTTCTGCTTTGACCGTGCTCGCACTGACATACTATATCCCTGCCTTGTTTGTATGCTTTGTAGATAAATAACGCAACTCTGTCGGCGTCGGGGAAATAATCGTCGTAGCAGAGTCCCTCCTCTTCAAGGAAGGATATGTCGATATCTCTTATCTGAGAATAAATTACGTTACAGCCGATTTTTGAGTAGTCTACGGGTTTATAATCCTCGTCGATATGTTTGAGGATATCGTCATAAAAGCTTACAACCGCCGTATTTTTCGGAAAATTTTTTTGAGCGATAAGCTTTTCAGCTTCCTCTCGTGAATAAATGAATACGTTCATAGAAACCTCCCTTAATTGACAGCGTCAATATTTATACCGATTTCTGATTAAAAGATTAAATATTTTAATCGGAAAGCAGTGTTAGATACTTTTTGAATATTCTGTCCAAATCGTCGACTGCTTCATCAACAAGTGCGTCAAGCTCGCCGGGGATAAGAAGTCTGTAAAAATCAATGGTTTCGGGCTTTAATATCTTAAAACGTTCCTCCTTGAAGATCCATGTGTTCTCTCTTCCGTGATCATCGCCTATTTTCTCATCTATAATTCTCTTTACCTCAGGATCGCCCACCTCCGGATCGATGCTCATCAGCTTGTCGTCGTAGCGTTTGTTTCTGCAGGTTTTAAGCGTCATGCCCCAATATGCGTTGAACTCATCCACGTCAACGTTGATTGAAACGGAAATGCTTTCGCCGTTTGAGGTTTTGCCGATGTCGTTTGAAAGACGGTATTTCCAATTGTGCAAGTTTTCAATTTCATTGATTATTCTCGGGTCGCTTTTCGGAAGATTTTCTCTTTCGAGAAATTTTTTCATTGTTTCATTGAGAAAATAATTTTTCTTATCCTCGCTCAGTGACTTGAGATTTATTTCCTTCGGAATAACCTCTTTGATTTTTTCCGTCAGCTCGCTTGAACGGTCATAACCGGATATTGCCCTGACGGTATCGAGCAGCTGTACGAGAACCTCACGGACGGGAGGGACGGAATTGATTTTCCTGTCGGCAATGCAGTCCGATAAAAATTGGGAAATATCGTCTCTGAACGAAATACAGCGAATCTTTCCGCTGCCTTTTTTGTCCGTGATATTCTTGGAATCCTCTGATAGTTCCGCCAAGCTCACCTCGGACGGAGGGCTTCCGTCCGGAGTCAGATAGAACACAACAGCATTTTTGTCATTTTGGCTGAGGGATTCCTCGTAGTAATCAAAGCATTGTCTTTCCTCGTCTTTAGCTTTGATCTTGACCTCGATAGGAATGAAACGGCTGGGCGTGATGATGACAATGTCGATCCTGCGTTTTGATTTGTGTATCGAATATTCGTTTTTTACCCTTGCTTTCCTTAATTCGTCATTCGTCAGTTCCTCCGAACCGAGGTTCAGAACCGTCCTGCAAAAGCTTTCAAGGAAAAAGCTGCCCTGTTGGTGAGAGCCGTTGGGGTCAAGAAGATTTCTTAGAACAAGACACATTTTGACCTCTTTTCGTTCAATGTCAGCAATATTAAACACATTGAATTTCCTTCCGGTTGATCTGTCAATTTCACGCTCCTTATTGAAGATGTCGGTAATCTTGTCTAATGTTACGCTGTCTATCTGTACATCTTCCATTGAAAATGAATCCTCCTTGTTTCTTTGCAATTTAAAATAAATTATCGTCTGTTTCCGAATGATCTGTCATCGGGAGTTATTGAAAGAATAAAGTTGTCTCTGTCGTCCGAAAACTTTGGAGTCTGATAAAAAAAGTACGTTCCGTCCACTCTTTGTCCGCAGCGGTCAGTGCCGATACAGTGAAGCTCGTATCTTTTGTTTCCGCAGACTACTTTGCTTACATACAGCCTGTGAACCGAAACGATTCTTTCCTCTCCGTTAATTACGCGTCTTTCGTCAAGCGCAAATTTTGCTCTGTTTTCCGGAGTTACCTTGCGAGCTACTTCCAAAATGTAATAATAGCCTCCTTTTATGGAGTAGTAATCCTTTTCTAAATCGTCGGATGTTCTGGATGAGGTTAAATTAGTCATTCTTGCTGTGGGAATTTTGTTGTTTTTATAATCTCTCATATATAAACTCTCCTATGTATGAAATAATATATATCATTAGAATATATAAGTTAAGCGTAATTATTTAAAAATAACACCCTCGAAAAAGTTTATAATATTATAGCACATTTTTTTCTTGTTTCAAGAAGATTGGAGCTTGGGAGACAAATTTCTACTTTTTCCATAAAAATCATATATAAAAATTGTGCTAAATAACAAACGGCATATCCGGTACGTTCTCGGATATGCCGTTATATGATACCTTAAATTTTTTCAACCACACTCTTGTTTCTCCATGAACCCCTCTGCCACCGTACAATAACAACGATTCCACGCAGAATTTCATCTGCCGCCATTGCAATCCATACTCCGACAAGTCCCATTCCGAACACGATTCCAAGCAGGTAAGCAAACAGCACCGAAATACCCCACATTGAAGCAATTCCGAGGTACGTAGGAAATTTTACGTCGCCTGCCGCTCTCATTGAATTTATGACAACAAGGTTGCAGGTTCTGCCGATTTCGAGGAATACTGCTACAAGCATTACCTCTCTGCCGAGCGAAACCGATTCGGGATTGTCGGTAAAAATCGAAAGCGTGACGGGGGACAGCAGAAGGTTTGTGACGGCGATACCGACCGAAACAATTATCGAAGGCAAGATAGATTTGTATACACGCCTGTATGCGAAATCGTAATTGCCTGCGCCGACGGCATGCCCGACTATAATCTGAGTCGCCATTGCAACCGATATCGAATACAGATACGAAAAGTTAGTCAGCGTCCCGCAGTATATCTTTGTATTGATAGCAACGATTCCCATTGTGTTGACAAAAGCGGATATTATTATCTGAGAAATATTGTAGGAAATATTTTCCCCTGCCGTCGGTATTCCGAGCTTGATGAGACTTTTCAGAATATCCTTCGGGAAAGGCGAAAGGTACTTTACTGATATATTGCCCTCTATTCTGAAGTGAAAATATACTACAATAACAACAAGGGCAATAAATCTGCTGAATACGCTTGAAACCGCAACTCCTGTAGCACCGAGTCCGAAGTTTTTAAGCGGTCCGTAAAGGAACAGATAGTTTCCTGCGATGTTCAGTATATTTGTGATGAGAGCTATTATCATTCCGAAAACGACCTTTCCGTTGCTTCTCAGAATCTGATAGAACGTTTCCGTCAGCGCTTCCAGAAATATAAACCCTCCGACAAGCTTCATGTAGCTCACAGCATCCGGCATCATCTCATCCGGAAGCTGCATGAGCCGGAGAAGTGCCGTGCTTCCGAAAAATACTATCGCACTTATCGTAACGCTGAGAACAAGATTGAACGCTATCGAGACTGTGTAAATCTTGCTTATCTTGTCAAGAGCTTTTGCTCCGAGATACTGCGAGACAACTACGCCCGTCGCACTCGAAATGATCGTAAACGCAAGAGTTAAAAATCCGATAATCTGATTTGCGTTTCCGACCGCACCGACCGCCGTGTCGGAATATCTTGTCAGCATAAGCGAATCGGCATAACCTATCAGAAGCGACAGAAGTGCCTGAACAAATACGGGAAATGCCAGCTTTATTAGGGGAGTGTTTATGTCGACTACGTCCTTTTTTTCTTGCGGTTTGCTTCCGGCTCCGGTCTCGGCAAGCTCCTTCTTTTCCAAATCAGTGTTCATACATTTCACCTCGTTTTTCTGTTTTTTCTAATTAGTATAATAAGAAAAAATTCTCCGGAATTCTACTACAATTCGGCTGAATTATAACACATTCTTGCTATTTTTGAAATCTTAAAGAATTTTTTGCGGAAAATATGAATATAATGTATTATTCACATATTGATAAATTATGCAGCGAGGGGTGTTGACATGGCTTGCAGAATTGCCGAGCTACGACATAAAGAGGTAATAAACGAATCTGACGGAGTACGTCTGGGGTGCGTTGACGATGTCGAAATAGATACAAAAACAGCCTGCCTTGTTTCCATTATAATTTACGGCAGACCTAAGCTTTTCGGTATTCTCGGAAGGCACGACGATATCGTAATTCCGTGGGCGGATATCCGTCTTATTGGTGAGGATACCATACTTGTGAATTGTACACCCAGGAGGAGAACAAGGAAAAAGAGAATAATATTCTGATTTTATACTTTAAGGCAATACCGCACAGAGATTGTGCCGAAGATGCGCAGTAGATTTTTATC
>CAMHNT010000057.1 GCA_946186535.1 uncultured Clostridia bacterium | reverse complement strand
TAATTTGTATGAAAGCTTGTGATATAAAACATTTAAAGAAGAAGCAATATCTCAGGAATTACAATTTGTGTATTTGGAAAAATGTTAAGTGACAAATTCCGCTTCGGAAATAAACTTGAATTATTTCTCTTTTAATACTTGCATTTAATCGTAAAAAACATTACAATCATATAGGAGTAATTAAATGCAAGTATTAGAAAAGATAAGAAATTAAATACTATAATTTTATTCCGATTTGAGAAAACATTCTTTTAACAAAGTTTGGCTATCGATAGCTTACCGAGAACCCAAAAATCCCGGCACTTCCGGCGGATAAGGTATGACTACACGAAGCTTAATAGTAGTTAGTGAAGTCAGGTGTAATTGATAACTGCCAGAGAACTGGAACAAAAAAGTTTGGCTATTGATAGCTTACCGAGAACGAAAAACTCTGGTACTTCCGGCGGATAAGGTATGACTACACGAAGCCAAATAGTAGTAAACAGAGTTAGGTGTAATCGATAACTACCAGAGAATAGGAATAAAAAAAGGAGGGGTCGGCTTGGCTGACAAGAGAGATTATTATGAGGTTTTGGGCGTTGATAAAAGTTCGTCCGATGATGAAATAAAAAAGGCATATAGAAAGAAAGCAAAAATGTATCACCCCGATTTGCACCCGGATGACAAAGAGGCGGAGAAAAATTTTAAGGAAGTAAACGAAGCGTATGAGGTTCTGTCCGATAAGGATAAAAAGGCTCGCTATGACCAGTTCGGTCACGCAGGAGTTGACCCGAATTACGGCGGCGCAGGCGGCTACGGCGGAGCTTATACCGGCGGTTTCGATGTTGACGATATCCTCAACAGTTTCTTCGGCGGCTTCGGCGGCAGACGTCAGTCTAATCCTAATGCTCCGAGAAGAGGAAACGACGTTGAAACAATTTGCAGCATTTCGTTTGAAGAGGCTGCAAAGGGCTGCCGTAAGAAAATTTCCTTCCAGCGTATCGACAACTGCGACGAGTGCGACGGCTCGGGCGCAAAAAAGGGTACTTCTCCGAAGACCTGTTCAGCCTGCGGCGGTACAGGTCAGGTGAAGATAAATTCCCGTACTCCGTTCGGCGTAGTTCAGACTTCGAGAGCCTGCGACGCCTGCGGCGGCAGAGGAAGAATCGTCGAAAATCCCTGTCCAAGATGTGACGGCAAGGGCAGAATCAGAAAGACAAGGGAAGAGGAATTCAATATCCCGGCAGGCGTTGACGACGGTCAGAGACTCAGCGTGAGCGGCAGAGGAAACGCAGGAATTAACCACGGTCCTGCGGGCGATTTGTATATTACTATCAGCGTGAGACCTCATCCGATTTTCGAGAGAAAGGGCAACGACGTTTACTGCGAGCTGCCGCTGACATTCGTTCAGGCTTGTCTCGGTGCGGAGGTTATCGTTCCTACTCTTGACGGTAAGGTTACATACAACGTCCGTGAGGGCACACAGCCGGGCGACCGCTTCAGACTCAAGGGCAGAGGTATCCAGAGCCTCAACGGAAGAGGAAAGGGCGACCAATACGTCACTGTTACGATTGAGGTTCCGAAGAATCTTTCGAAACGTCAGAAGGAACTTCTTCAGGAGTTTGACGGAAACTCAAGCGACAAGAACTATCAGAACAGAAAAGGCTTCTTCAATAAGATAAAGGAGCTTTTCGGAGAGTAAGCGGTATAAGTATAAACAGTATTTGTTTGTATTGAAAAAGCTTTTATACGGTTGTATAATATAGCTGTACATATTATGAAATAATAACCCTGCTGTCTGTTTTTGCGGATAGTGGGGTTGTTGTGAGTTCAGACTGGGAGGCTTGAATGGTATGTATGAAAAAAATATAGAACAGGCAATAGCCAATGCGGTCGCTTCCGTTGAAATGGAAGGAAATCATATAGACGAGCAGTGCAAAGAATGGGGCAGACAACTTCTCAGAGATGAGCTGTCTGTAGATGAATATATACAAAGAGTTTTGAAAAAAGACGGAGTACCGGTATAATGTCATACAATATAAATTCTTTAAGTTCGGACTGCTATGAAAAAACAAACTGCCTGATTAATAAATTGGGTATAAAAGACGACAATCTGCTTTCTGTTGTTGAAGCTGACATAACATACGGAAAACTTCTTAATCTTGAAAAAAATCCTGTGAATGGAAATTTTGATACCCCTCATTATAAAGCTATCCATAAATACCTGTTTGAAGATTTGTACGAGTGGGCAGGAGATTTCAGAAAGATAAATATTTCAAAAAAAGGAACACGGTTTGTTGAATCTGACAGATTGGATGAATTGTGCGAAAAATGCTTTGAAAGATTAAAAGCGTGCAACTATTTCAGAGGCTACTGCTACGAAGATTTCGTTGACAATATAGTTGATTTTTATTGTACTCTCAATATGCTTCATCCTTTCAGAGAAGGAAACGGAAGAACTCAGAGAGTATTTATTTCTCAGCTTATTCGTTATAATGGATATGACATTAACTTTTCAAAAATTGATACCGATTTGCTTATGATAGCAACGATTCAATCTGCGCACGGTGTTACAGATTTACTTACGGATATTTTCAGAGAAAATATAGTCAGGAAGATGTGAGATGATCTTTCCGCTTCTTCCGAAAATGCAAGGAGAATAAAAATGAACGACTGGACAGAAATAAAAATAAACGTGCCGAATGAGTATCTCGATACGGCAGGGGATATTGCACAGATGGTTGTGCCTTACGGAATCTATATTGAGGACTACTCGATGCTTGAACAGGAGGTCGAGGAGATCGCTCATATCGACCTTATTGACGAGGAGCTTCTTAAAAAGGACAGAACCAAGGGCGTGGTTCATGTCTACATAAGTCCCGAGGAAAATCCCCAGGAGGCGATTTCTTTTCTCAGCGAACGCTATACGAGCGAGGGGATACCTCACGAAATCGAGTGCGAGAGCTGCGTGGAAGAGGACTGGCTCAACAACTGGAAGCAGTATTTCAATCCTATCCCGATAGGCGAAAAGCTTCTCATCCGTCCGACGTGGAGGGACAAGTACGACGCAGGCGACAGAGTGGTTCTCAATCTCGACCCCGGTCTTGCGTTCGGAACAGGCACTCACGAGACAACCCGTCTTGTCCTTCAGGTTATCGAGAAGTATGTGAAGCCGGGTACGAGATTTCTTGACATCGGCTGCGGAAGCGGTATTCTTGCTGTTGCAGGTCTTCTTCTCGGAAGCGAGAGTGCGGTAGGCGTTGACATTGATGAAATGGCTGTCAAGACGGCAAAAGAGAATGCTGAGCTTAACGGAGTTTCCGACAGATTCGAGGTTCTTTGCGGAAATCTTACCGACAAAATCAGCGGTAAGTATGACGTTATTGCTGCAAATATCGTTGCAGACGCAATTATTGCCCTGAGCGATGATGTTGACGCATTCATGAACGAGGATACGGTTTATATCATGAGCGGAATTATCGATGTGAGAAGCGCAGAGGTTGAAGAGGCAGTCGGCAAAAAGTTTGATATTATCGAAAAATATGAAGAAAACGGCTGGGTATGCCTTGTTGCAAAGCTGAAATAATAAAAATTCAATAAAAAAACATTGACCTATTTTGTTTTTATGCTACAATAATAATTGTAGCGTTATAATGCATCGGATCATCTCAGGCGGTCCGATATCTGAAAAAGGAATATTGATATTTAGCGGTATTCCATATGAAATTTTGAAAGAAAAGGAGATCTAAATAATGAACAAGAGAAAGAAAGAAGCAGCCAATATGTTTTTCTCGGCATTTCTTGTAGTTGCTTATGTTGTATGCTGTTACTTTATTCTTCAGCTCTCATCAACGATCACCAACCAGACTCTCTACAGCGGAGTTACGATAGCGCTTGTGTTTTTCTTTGGTCTTCTGTTGTTCTATGCGACAAGAGTAGGAGAGGGAAAGCAGGTCATTCGTTTCAGTCCTTCGGTGCTTATTCTGATAGACTTGCCGGCAATTTATGCTATAAGCGCATTTTTTGCGATAGGGCTTCCGCTTCACACGGAAATTGTAGACAACAGCATTATTCTTTATCTTGCTGCCGTTGCATTGGGATACGGTATTCCGTATACGTTCACAAGCGGTTTTGAGATGGTTGCGGCAGAAGATGTTTTCTATCCTGAACATTTTGAGGATAAAGATAAGGACGAGAAGTAATACAGAAAATATATCGTCTTAATATATAAAAAATCGGAGGTGCGGTTATGGGCTGTACTCATGATTGCGGCACATGTTCATCAAGCTGCGGTTCAAAATCAGCAGAAAGCATGAAGATCGAACTCAATAAATTAAGCAAAGTTAAGAAGGTTATAGGAATAGTCAGCGGCAAAGGCGGCGTAGGAAAATCCACGGTCACGTCAATGCTTGCCGTTGCGATGAAACGACAGGGCTACAGAACCGCAATCCTCGACGCGGATATCACGGGTCCGTCCATTCCGAAAGCTTTCGGGCTTAAAGAAAGAGCGAAGGGAAATGAAAACGGAATTCTTCCGGCTGAAACATTAACCGGAATTGAGGTTATGTCAGTTAATCTGCTTCTTGAAAATGAAACGGATCCTGTCGTTTGGAGAGGTCCCGTCATTTCGGGGACAGTGAAGCAGTTCTGGTCGGACGTTATATGGAACGACGTAGACTATATGTTTGTTGATATGCCGCCGGGGACAGGCGATGTAGCGCTCACCGTTTTCCAGTCGCTTCCGCTGGACGGAATCGTTATTGTTACATCTCCTCAGGAGCTTGTTTCGATGATTGTTGAGAAAGCCGTAAAAATGGCGGATATGATGGATATTCCTATTCTTGGTATTGTTGAGAACATGAGTTATTTCAAATGTCCGGAGTGCGGAAAAAATCACAGCATTTACGGCGAAAGTCATATTGACGAGGTTGCCGAAAGGTTCGGAACACGTGTTCTTGCCAAAATGCCGATTGACCCTGAATTCGCAAGGTGTGCAGATACAGGTACAATTGAGATGTTCGTAAGCGACTGTATGGACGAAGCTGTCGAAAAATTAAAGTGATTTGATATTATAAAGTATTATAATTATAATAGAATCGGAGCATACTGAATTTTTGTATGTTCCGATTCTATTTTGGCAATATATATCCGGTACTGATCAGAAAAATAAATTCAGAAAGTGTAATATTTGCACGTAAACAGCATATAATATTATTGCAGGGCGGAGAAATAATAGTCTTATTAAAACAAAAACATACAGCAAATTGTAAAGTGTTTTATACAAATGCTATATATTTTAACATGATTTGGATTTTATTAAAAAAAGTGTTGACAAACATTCAATATAGTGATATAATATATAAACGTTGGGAGCGGAATTGCTCTTGAAAAACAAATATCGCGGAGTGGAGCAGCTTGGTAGCTCGTCGGGCTCATAACCCGAAGGTCGTAGGTTCAAATCCTGCCTCCGCAACCACTGAAAACGGCTTGAACAGTAGGTTTGAGCCGTTTTTATTTTTGGCGTGTGACTTCAAAAAATTCGAGTGAGTGTTTATTTGGTGTTTATTTGCGTAAAAATTGTTTATCCCGTTTTGTGAGGTTTTGACAATTTTCGATTGATGGGAGCGGTTATCGGATTTTCTTCCGGAAGAATTGGCAGTTTTCGGAAGGACACTATTTGACTATATCGAAATGAAAACAGCCGGATTTCTTTCTGATTTGAGGAGAAATTCGGCTTTAGTTATTTCAGTAATTCTTTCATCAATTCTTTTTATTATTGAAAGATAAAGGTATTTGACTTATTGTGCAGATTGTGCTAAAATTAATGATGTATAATCATTTTTATGGTATTGGCGCATAATCATTTCTTGGCTGATACCGCTCGTGTTTGTTTATGTAACGGGGGATTTTATGAAAGTTTTATATTCTAATATGCTTCCTTTGGGAATACAGGATAATCAGGAAACGATTGATGAAAGCATAAGGAAACAAATATCACAAGCTGACAGTGTGGATATTGCTGTCGGCTATGTTTCGCAGGCTTCTTTAGAGGAGCTTGACCGCTTGGTGTGTGAAAATCAGATTAAAAGTATCGTGCTTGTTATAGGAATGTACTACATTGAGGGTATGCCCGAAAAGACATATCATACAGCTGTGCGTATCAATGAAAAATGGAGGAATATGGGTATCGGTGAGATAAGAATTGTCCGGCCGCTTAAATATCACGGAAAGGTTTACTGCTTTTACAAGGACGGCACACCATTTTCAGCAATCATTGGCTCTGCCAATTTGGGCGTTTTGAAGCTCGAAGCGAACAACCGCCGTCAATATGAGCTTTGCTCTCTTACGGAAGATAAAGACGAAGCACAGGAAGTTGCAAATATGCTCGAGCGTGTAAAAGCGCCTGTATGCTCTGTAAACATTTCTGATGTGAGCGATATGCCTCTTATTCGTGAGCATAATGTTTCTTTGACTGGTATTGACAGCGTTGAGGAACTGCCGAAATCGGATATCAATCTGTACCGTCAGCACAAAACGGAGGTTACCTTTACCCTTCCGCTGAAAGTTCCTGCTTTTTCGGAACGCTTTATGGACGATAAGAAGCATTACACGCAGTCAAATATCAACGTGTGCTACTCGCTTGATACGAGAAATCCCAAAAGACCGAAATCAAGAGATTGGTATGAATTCCAGATCACGGTTTCAAAAGATATTTATGAGCTTCCGGGCTATCCCGAATATAAAGTGCCGTTTTTTATAGTAACCGATGACGGCTTTATGTTCAAAGCACATACGACAAGTCAGAACAATAAACAGCTTAATGCGATAGGTGACGAGCATATTTTGGGATATTGGCTCAAAGGGAGAATTGCCGCCTCCGGTTTGGTTACGGCGGTGCCGGATACACAAAAGGATACAGACAGAATCGGTATGATCACAAAGGAAATGCTTGAAGCATACGGCTGTGACAGCCTTACCTTTACTAAAACGGATAAAAAAGCGATTGATGAAACAGGCAGTGAGCTTGATGTTTGGATTGTGGAATTCATTTCCTCAAAGGACGAGGAGTAAATTATGCGGTATCTTGAAACATATTTGAATAAGATCAGAGCGAGGGGAAACATAAAGCTCGCTGATTCGATATCGGAAACAGCCGAAGATGTTGGCAGCGCTTATTTGAGCAGTTTCTCTTTCATAAGCCACGAAATAGGCTTGCTTTTTGGAAATGTGCAGTCTGGAAAAACAGGACAGATGTTTGGAATAATGTGCAAAGCCGCTGATTTAGGCTTTCCGGTATTTCTGATACTCACTACAGATAATGTTGCACTGCAGGCACAGACGCTTGACCGCGTAAAGGCTGATCTGGACGGCTTTTGTGTCTGCGGTGAAAACGATCAGGGAATATTTGTTGACAACAGTCTTATACAGCCCGTGATAGTTGTGGTGAAAAAGAACGGACGAACACTTAGAAAGTGGGCGAACATCTTTAACACTACAGGCTTTATGAAAGGCAATCCTCTCTTTATTATTGATGACGAAGCAGATGCCGCTTCTCTGAATACTTTGATTAACCGAAAAGGCAGTCAGCAGTCGTCAATTAACAGGTATCTTGATTCTATCAAGAATGGTTCTTCAAGCAGTATGTATCTGCAGGTTACAGGTACTCCGCAGGCAATACTGCTCCAGACTATGGCATCAGGCTGGCACCCGTATTTTACTTATTATTTTAAGCCGGGCAGTGCATACTTGGGCGGTGATTTCTTCTTCCCTTCGGCAAGCAAGCCGAATTGTGTTACATTTCTCGAAACAATAAAGGACGCCGCAAAAGAAGCTGTTATACATCACATTACGGTATCGGCACATCTTCTTACGTCCGGTGAAAAGGTATGCAATTGTTTGATTCACCCGAGCGTCAGGCAGTCGGCTCACCAGTCATTCGCAGGCGAAGTGGAAAAAGTTCTCAATTGGTGTGCTTCCAACATTACGGATTTCAGATCAGAATCCGAAAAATGCTATGCGGCGCTGTCACCGAAAAAGACTTCTAAACTGCCTGTTAATGAGGTCTTAGATAAGGCAGAGAAACTTGTACTGAACAGAGAAATCAGCGTGTATATTATGAACGGAACAAACAGCATTGACAGTTCGGAATACGCACAGGGAAGCAATATAGTTATAGGCGGAAATACTCTTGGACGAGGTGTTACATTCCCCGGACTTCAAACAATTTACTACACGAGAAGCAGTAAAAAGCCGCAGGCAGATACAATGTGGCAGCACAGCCGAATGTTCGGTTATGACCGTGATCCCGGTCTGATGATGGTTTATATAGACGAAAATCTGTACAAACTGTTTTCTGACATAAATGCGACAAACAACTCGATAATTGCCCAAATAGAAAAGGGTACTGATGATGTAAAGATTTACTATCCGGAAGGACTTAATCCCACAAGAAAGAATGTTCTTGACAAAGAACACGTTGAGATTATTTCCGGAGGAACAAACTATTATCCTTTCCTGCCGGACAACAACACGATTGATGATATTTCAAATCTTCTTCAATCATTCGACAGCTCTGTTCCTTATTATCAGGTCAATCTGCGCCTGCTGAAAGAAATTCTCTCGCATATCGTTCCGTCTCCGGACTTCAAAATGTCTGCCTTTGTTTCGGTTTTGGACGCTATGCTTGCAGAAACGCCTGTCAAACAGGGGATACTGATCGTTCGGCGCGAAAGAGACGTTGCACAAGGCACAGGCGCATTGATTTCTCCGAATGATTGGAAACTCGGCGGACAGTTTACAGATGTGCCCGTACTGACAATGTATCAGGTCACAGGACGAAAGGGCTGGAAAGGCAGAAAACTTTGGATACCAAATATTAAGCTCCCTCACGGAACAATGTATTATGATGTTATTGAGGATTAATGATGATTACGAATGATTTGATAAAATCTATGTTTATCGATCCTATGCAGAACGGGGCAGACACGCTCTATATTGTCAGCGGGTATGCCGCTCCCAATATGGCTTCGTGGCTGTTTAAGCGGACAAGCAGTATGTCTCCCATAGATGTTAAGCTGTTTTTTGGCAGAGCCGCAGAAGGCGTCAGTATGCCGATGCACGAGAGCTTTATTGACTTGTCAAGGAATCCGTTTTCAAAAAGCTGCAGAAGCTTTTCCTGCCAATATATATATCAAAACGCTCCAATATATTCAAATGTATACCTGTGGCTAAAGGAGAACAAACCGTTCATTGCATTCACGGGATCAGCTGATTTTATTCAGGCTTCATTCAGCAAAAGCAGGCGTGAAGTAATGACCAAATGCAGTCCGGAGGAAGCCGCTGAGTATTTTGATCAGATCGAAGGTGATTCGATATACTGTTACAGTTCCGAAGTGGAGGAATATATACCGATCGGCTCCTTTGATGAAAAAATTGACGAGCTTAACAGATTGCATCAGTTAGACGAAATATCTGTAAAGCTGTCTCTGCTGAACTCACGAACAGGTGAAACACACAAAACCTCCGGTCTGAATTGGGGACACCGCATAAATACGCATAAAAAGAAAGACGGTACTGTTTCCCAAAGAAGCCGAAATCCCAATGAAACATATATTCCTCTGCCCAAACGCATTGCAGACAGCGGTTTCTTCCCGCTGAACAAACAGCATTTCAGCGTAGTTACCGATGATAAAAAACAGCTGATACTCCGAGTGGAACAGCAGGGAAACAAAGCTATTACTACGCCTAAAAGCAATGCTTTATTGGGAGAGTATTTCAGAAACAGGCTTGGTCTTTCTAACGGAGCATTTGTAAGCAAAGCTGATTTGGAAAGGTATGGGCGTACTGATGTTACATTTATCAAGGTTGATGAGGAACAATATTTTATGGACTTTTCTCCGAGCGAAGAACTAATAGGTGATTAAAGTGGCGGATAATCATACCAAAGAAGTGCGGAGTATGAATATGTCGCATATCCGAAGCACAAACTCAAAGCCGGAGGAAACTGTACGAAAGTATCTGTTCTCAAAGGGGCTTCGGTACAGAAAAAATGTGCGCACTCTGCCCGGAAAGCCTGATATAGTTTTACGCAAATATAAGACAGTGGTGTTTGTCAACGGCTGTTTTTGGCACAAGCACGACTGCGGACGGTTTGTAATGCCGTCGAGCAACACAGAGTATTGGAGCAAAAAAATCAGCAGAAATGTTGAGCGCGACAAAGTCAATAAGGAACTGCTTGAAAAAGACGGCTGGCGTGTAATAGTGATATGGGAATGTCAGCTTAAAAAGAAAAACGCAGAACAGAATTTAAGTAAGTTATACGAGGAAATTATAAACCAAAAATAATTAAAGGATATCATATGCTTATAAATAAAATTGTTGAATACTGTAACAATGAGTATCGCAAAACAGATACAAGACACGTTTGCAATAACTGCAATCACCCTACTTTGTGTCCACGAAGCTGTAAATATTGCCTTGAACAAATCCACTATCCTACCGCT
Source organism: uncultured Clostridia bacterium (assembly GCA_946186535.1). Lineage (GTDB taxonomy): Bacteria > Bacillota > Clostridia > Oscillospirales > Acutalibacteraceae > RUG592. The sequence continues at coordinate 147 of CAMHNT010000057.1, read as the reverse complement.
TATCCACATGGTAAAAAAGACTATGATTGCCAAAATCTTATAAATTTTTATGTTTGTGATTATATAAATGAGTATGCCTCGGAAATGCTGTACTTACTTCGTAAAAGTGAGAAGCTGAAAAATATAGATGAGTACCATATCCTTTCA
>CAMHNT010000056.1 GCA_946186535.1 uncultured Clostridia bacterium | reverse complement strand
CCCCAACCCCAGCTATGCATAAGTTCCGCCGAGCCAATCATGCTGCGCCGCTTGCGGCTTGCATTCTTGGGGCGTCACTCATCCCTGCCGGAGGGGCTATACTGGGTGTGGGCTTCGCCCACACCCAGCGGGAGCTGCGCTCCCGAACCCTTGCTTTCTTCGCCGAAAGCTTTTCGTGGGTCAAGGGCTTCGCCCACACCCATCGGGAGCTGCGCTCCCGAACCCTGCTTTCCTCTCCGAAAGCTTTTCGTGGGTCAAGGTCTTCGCCCTGCGGCTATTGGGGCTGCGGTTTATGATACCAAAATTTATAATAAAAAATTGTAAATTTTTACTTAAGAGAGTGAATTTGAATTTGATATATGGTATAATAAACTTTATATGAGAATTTAATACTTATATCTTATTGTCTCTCATAGATATTAATAATAAGACAGGAGGTTTTGTTTAATGGGGAAAAGGGTAAGCAGTCCGACGGATAAAGAGCATTATTGGTATAAGGCGCTTCTGTTGGGGCTGTTCTTCTCGGCCGCATTTTTTATACCGTATATCGTTATGGGTAACGGATATTTTTTGTATTACGGAGATTTCAACGCTCAGCAGGTTCCGTTCTATCAAATGGTTCATGACGCTGTCAGAAACGGCGAGTTTCAGTGGTCTTCGACGACCGATCTCGGTTCGAGTCTGATCGGCTCATATACATTCTATCTTCTCGGAAGTCCGTTTTTCTGGCTGACGCTTCCGTTCCCGAGTGAGTTCGTTCCGTATCTGATGGGACCGCTTCTTGTACTTAAGTTCGGTACGGCTTCCCTTACGGGATATATATATATGAAACGGTACGTCAGGAATAAGAATTTCGCAGTGCTCGGCGGATTGATGTATGCGTTTTCGGGATTTTCCGTATATAATGTTTTCTTCAACCATTTTCATGAAGCAATCGTTTTCTTTCCGCTTCTTCTTGCGGCGATTGACGAATATATGGATAACCGCCGAAGAGGAGTCGTGGCGCTTGCGGTGTTTATGTGCTGCTGCGTCAACTATTATTTCTTCGTCGGAATGGTTGCGTTCGTTGTAATATATTGGTTCCTTAAAATGTCGATGGGGTGCTGGAAGCTTAATCCGAAGGATTTTCTTCCGCTCGTGTTTGAGGTCGTCGTGGGATTCCTCGCAACGTCGGTTATCCTGATTCCTACGGTCCTTTTCGTGATCCAGAATCCGCGCGTCAGCGATCCGCCTCAGGGATACGGCGCATTGCTTTACGGTTCGGAGCAGAGATATCTTCATATCATAACGTCGTTTTTCTTCCCTCCCGACATTCCGGCACGTCCGAACTTTACGCCGGATTCAAATTCAAAATGGTCGTCGATTGCGGCTTGGCTTCCGCTTTTCGGCATGACCGGAGTTATCGGATATCTTCAGTCGAAGAGCAAGGGCTGGCTCAAAAAGCTTCTGCCGTTTTTGCTGTTGTGTACGATGGTGCCGATTCTCAACAGCATATTCCAGATGTTTGTTATGACCTATTATGCGAGATGGTTCTATATGCTGACTCTGATGATGAGCCTTGCGACTGTTCTTGCGATAGAAAATTCAAAAACGGACTGGCGGCGTTCGATCGCTCTTTCGACCGTCATCACGCTCGGTCTTGCGGTGGGAATAGGTCTTATGCCGAACGGAAACGAGGACGAAGAGCTTGAGTTCTTCGAGAAGCTCGGACTTGAAAAATATCCGGAGAGATTCTGGATATATGTGGCTTTTTCGATGGTTTCGCTTGCGCTCGTTTCGGTTCTCATCGGTCAGCTGAAGAAAAACAGGCGGACGTTTTATGTGAAGGCTGTTGCATGCTTCGGTGTGGTTGCGGTTCTCTGTTCGGGATATATCATAGGACTTGGAAGAAGCCATAGCTATGACGTCAAGGATTTTATTATACCGTATCTTCTCAACGGCGGTGAAGACGTCGAGCTTGACGATGATCTTCGGAATGTGCGTTCCGATTTCTTCGAGACGATGGACAATGTCGGTATGTACTGGCAAATTCCGACGATTCAGGCATTCCACAGCATAGTTCCCGGTTCGGTATATGATTTCTATCCGTCCGTGGGGGTTACGCGTGACGTTGCTTCACGACCTGAGGTTAAGTATTACGGACTGAGAAGTCTTCTTTCGGTGAAGTATCTTTTCGATTATGCATACGATTCGGAGGAGTTTCAGAACGACGAAAATCAGACGAGAATGCCGGGGTACAAATATATAGATACACAGAACGGCTACAAGATTTTTGAGAACAAAAACTATATACCTTACGGTTTCTATTTCAACCAATACATCACAGAGGGTCAGTACGATGAGTGCCCGGAGGAAAACAGGCATCTGCTTCTTCTGAAGGCTATGGTTCTGACAGACGAGCAGGCGGAAAAGTACGGCGGTCAGATGGCGCACATCGAGGACGTCAACAGCCTCAGATTCGACACGGACGCCTACTCACGTGACTGCATGATTCTGAATGCTAACACATGCTCAAGCTTTGAATACGGAAACTCGTCGTTCACGGCGGAGATAAACTGTCCCGAGGGCAGCGACAGGCTTGTATTTTTCAGTGTTCCTTATGAAGACGGCTGGAGCGCATGGGTAAACGGAAGTCCTGCGGAGATCGAGAAGGTTGACATAGGATTTATGGCTGTTCCGGTAAAGGGCGGCGAAACAAGTGAAATTGAGTTCAGATACAGAACTCCGGGACTTTTCGAGGGCGCGATCATTTCGGGCTGCTGTGTGATTCTATATATTGTATATATAGTTATTTCAAAGAAGAAGAACAAGCTGAAGCCACGGCTGAAGTTCAGGAAGAGTTATCGTGTAACTGCTTTCGGTTCGGCAGATGAGCTCGGTGAGAAATATAAGGATCTTCATGTCGGAAAGAAGCCGATGAAGAGAAAGCCTGACAGCTACTTTTTGAGTCGGGCTGCCGCCGAAGGCGAAGAAGAGGAAAAAGCTTCGGAGATTCCGGAGCGTGAGATTGGCGCTGCGGCGGACAATGGTGACGAGAGTTCCGGCTTGGCTGAAGTCGATTCCGGTTCGGAGGCAGTGGAATCGGCTGAGGATAACGGTGAAGCAGGACAGGAAGCATCGGTTCAGGAGAAGAATGACGAGGTTCAGGATTCGGATACTGAAAACAGCGAATCAAAATCCGTTTCGCTTGAGAAGCCGACGGAAGAAATTAATGACTAAAAGCAAGGGTTCGGGAGCTGCGATCCCGATGGGCGTGGCGAAAGTCTGATGAAAAGACTAAGCTTCGTAGAAAAGCATTCTTCCGGAACGAAAGCAGGGTTTGGGGCGGCAGCCCCTGACCTACGAAAAGCTTTCGGAGAGAAAAGCAAGGGTTCGGGAGCGCAGCTCCCGATGGGTGTGGGCGAAGCCCACACCCAGAATAGCCCCCTCCGGGGATGAGTGACGCCCCAAGAATGCAAGCCGTAGGCGCAGCGTGATTGGCTCGGCGGAACTTATGCATAGCTGGGGGTTGGGGGAGGCGAAAGTCTGATGAAAAGACTAAGCTTAATAGAAAAGTATCTTCCCTGAAAGACATTCCTCCCCTTAAGGGGAGGTGGCAGCCGCAGGCTGACGAAGGGGTCGTTAAAAAAGGAGTGAGGTTATTTTATGGTTGAAAAATTTGATGAGATTATTGAGAAGTATAGAGATGAGTTCCTGAAGGATCTTGATGAGCTTCTGAGTATAAAGTCCGTTTCCGCTGACGGTTCGGAGATTCCGCAGCAGGCTCTTGAATGGATGTTAAGAAAAGCGGAAGAGTTCGGTCTTCAGACGAAAAATGTTGATAATATCGCCGGTCATGCCGAGTTCGGCGACGGTGAGCTGCTCGGCGGAGTGCTGACTCATCTCGATGTCGTTCCTGCGGAGAGAAAAGATTGGTCGTGCGAGCCGTTCGGACTCACGAGGAAAAACGGAAGGCTCTACGGAAGAGGTCTTGCAGATGACAAAGGCCCTGCACTTGCGGCGCTCTACTGCCTTCGTGCATTGAAGGAGTGCGGTGTCAAGGGGAATAAACTCAGAGTTATCTTCGGAACGTCCGAGGAGATCGGAATGCAGGATATGGTGACGTATTTCGAGAATGAAAAGCTTCCCGACCTGAGCTTCACTCCAGATTCGGAGTACGGTATTTGCAAGGCGGAAAAGGGTATCCTTCATCTTGAAATTTCCGCACCTGCCGCAAACAACACAACTCTCACACAGTTTGAAGCAGGCGTCGCCAACAACGTTGTTCCCGATACGGCATATGCGCTGGTTGACTGTTCGGACTATGAGGAACATCTCCTCCAGAGACTTGCGGACGGAAGAGAGGGCAGCTTTGAACTGAATTTTACGATCGACGGTATGAAAATAACTTCGAGGGGAAAAGCTTCTCATGCGTGCGAGCCGGAAAAGGGCTTCAACGCTGCGGCGGCTCTCGTGGGGCTTCTCTGTGCGACGTTCGGTTACGAGGCTGTCGGGGAGCTCTGTGCGTTCATTGATTTCTGTATCGGAATGGAGACGAACGGCCGCTCGATGGGTATCAAGATGAGAGACGCTGCGTCGGGTGAGCTAACGGTAACTCTGAGCCGTGTTTCGATTGTCGAGAATGAGGCGAAGGCTGTTCTCGACGTGAGATATCCGGTTTCGTTCCTCGAAGAGGTCGTTCTCTATCAGATAAAAAAGGTTGCGGCGAGAGAGGGGCTTACCGTAAAGGTCCTCGACAGCGAAAAGCCGCTTTTCCTCGACGAGAACAAGGCTATTGTAAAAGTTCTCCGGAAAGCGTATAATAATGTAACGGGCGAGGAGCCGGAAATGTACACGACGGGCGGCGGAACCTATGCGAGAATGCTCGGGGGAAACGGCGTTGCGTTCGGTCCGGTTTTCAGGGACGACGAGTCGAGAATACATAACACCGACGAGTCGCTTGACGAAGAGAAATTCTTCCGTCATTTCAGAATATGCCTTGAAGCTATGTACGGCATGATGACGTATAATAATAATGATGAATAAAAAGGGAGTGAAAGCTTCGTGAATGCAGAAAAATTTGTGAAAAATGAAGCGAAATCGGCTCTGTCGGGAAATTGGGGAACCGCGGTGTTTTCTGTTCTGGTGCTTCTGTTTGTCCCGATAATTTCTGCCGTTATCGCTGAAATGTCGTTGGCTGTGCTCGGCGACGTGGACACGGTTTCGGAGGGGTTAGCCGGTTCTCCTGTCAGGGGGGGACTGTTCGTTCTGCTGAATGTTGCGGCTATTGTTGCGTTCGTTCTTATGTCGCCGCTATACAACGGTTTCGTGAGAGTTTTCTCGTCAATCGCAGACGGAAAGAAGGCGGACCCGTTTGATTTGTTCTATTTTCTGGAGACGAAGGAGAAATACTTTGGAACGCTTTCGTTCATGGTGGGGGTTATTCTCAAGGGGCTTGCGATTACGGTTCTCTGTGAGATCATTCCTATTTGTGTGTTTGCTTTTGGGGGCGACAACGGTATAATGTATTTCGCCGGTGTGCTGCTTGCGATTGTTGGATTTTTTGTCGCTTATTGTATAAATCATCGCTTTAATTTCAGGATAATGCTCTATTCGTACTATGATTACAGTGCGGAGGCAGCGGCACGCTTCGGTGCGCAGATAGCAAAGAATAACACTTCGAGCCTTGTGAAGCTGACGGGTTCGTTTATTCCGAGTATTCTTCTGACATATTTTGTGGTTCCGTTTGTATATATATATCCATATATGACATGTTCATATATGGTTTCTACGAAATATCTGATTGAGAACTACAAGAAGAAGTTCGGCGACTATGCGGAGACTGCACAGAATTCTGCACCGTTCGGTGCAGCAGGTGCAGCGGCTGACAACCGGAACGGATACTATCCGGCAGGAAACGTGAATTCACAGACATTCGGCACATTTAATCAGCCGTCTGATGCCGGTATGAAAATTCCGGAGCAGGTTCAGCCGGTTGGGGACATTGTTCCTGAAACGAATTTTAACATTGCGGAAGAGAGTTCCGGGGTAACGGAGCTTGAATTGGACAGCGAGGCGAAGGAGAGCGTTCTGCTTTCATACGGCGACAGCTCATCGGAATTTGGTCAGTCCGAAAATTATGACAGTGTACCGGCTGAGGACGTCAAACAGGAAAGCGGTGCGGAAGGTGAATCCGCAGTATCTCTCGAAAAGGGAAGTGATCTTTGATTTATGACAGTATCGCTTTGTGTTATCGCTTACAACGAGGAGTCGCTGATACGGGGGCTTCTTGACGATATTTCGAATCAGACGTATCCGCACAAGCTGACCGAGCTTGTGTTTGTAAACAACGGCTCAACCGACACGACGCCGGAACTGTTTTCGTCGTTCGCAAAGCTCAACTCGGATTTTCTGAGGGTCTGCATACGCAGTCAGGAAAAGTCGAATCAGGCTCACGGCTGGAACACGGCTCTGAGCAACGCAATGGGCGACGTCATAATAAGGATCGATGCTCATGCGAGGATTCCTCACGACTACGTTGAGCAGTGTGTGAAGGAGATCGAGAACGGCGAGACGATAGTCGGCGGCGGAAGGCCGTGCATTACTCAGCAGAAATCCGACTGGGGAAACACGCTTCTTGCGGCGGAAGAGTGTCTTTTCGGAAGCTCGATCATGGGCTATCGGAGGAAGCACGAGAAGAAGGAATATCTTTCTTCGCTTTTCCATGCGGCATACAGGAGAGAGGTTTTTGCTAAGGTCGGCGGTTTCAACGAAAATCTCGGCAGGACGGAGGACAACGAGCTTCACTACAGAATGAGGAAGGCAGGCTACAGATTCGCCTGCTGCCCGAACATCAGCTCTAATCAATACATCAGGGGTTCTTTTCGCGGTATGGTGAAGCAGAAATATTCGAACGGATTTTGGATAGGGCTTACGCTTTTCGTATGTCCGGGCTGTCTTTCGGTTCTGCATTTTGCGCCGTTCTTTCTTGTGCTTGGTTTGATAGCGACTGCTGTGCTTGCGGTGAGGGGCATGGCATGGCTGCTTTGGGCGCTGATTATTGCGTATCTGATTTTTGATATTGCGATAAGCGTGAGTGCGCTGAGTTACAACGGTTTCAACAGGACGAAGTTTTTGTTGTTTTTCATGTTTCCGATACTTCACATTGCTTACGGAATCGGGACTTTGATAGGAATTCTCGGTGCGATTCCATGGAGGATAAAGCACCCGATGAAAAAGGCGAAGGCGGCTATCAGAAGAGTAAAGCATGATGTTAGGAACAATACGATTGAGTAATATGATAATAAACCCACCATGAGGAATGGTGGGTTTTAAATACTTTAGCAGGGTTCGGGCGCACAGTTCCCGATAGGTGCAGGGCGAAGCCTGATGAAAGAACTCAGCTTTGCAGAAGAATATTTTATCGGAAAGACAATTCCTCCCCTTAAGGGGAGGTGTCAGCCAAAGGCTGACGGAGGGGTTGTTAAAAATGGATTTTGAAAATATTAGGCAAGAAAACTATAGCGAATTTGTTGGATATTTGAAAAGTCTCGGGGACGAGAAGTACAGAAAATTTCAGGGGGCTCTCGTAAAAGATACGGACAGCGAAATTATCGGAGTCCGTATCCCGGCGCTGCGTTCAGTCGCAAAAAATATCCTGAAGGGCGACTCCAAAGGTTTTCTCCAAATCGCCAGCAACGAATACTATGAAGAGGTCATGCTGCGAGGTCTTGTTACGGCGCAGCTCAAAGGAAGCTTTGAGGAAACAGCAGATAGGGCGGACGGGTTCATTGAATATATAGATAACTGGGCGGTCTGCGATACGTTTTGCAGCACGTTCAAAATTATAAAAAAATTCCCCGAAGAATTCTTCGGGCATATCGATACATATCTGAAAAGTGAAAATCCGTGGGCGGTTCGTGTGGGGCTTGTGCTGATGATGGATTACTATCTGACGGATGAATATATCGACAGGGTTCTTGAACGTGCCGATAAGGTCCAGAGTGAGGAGTATTACGTTCAAATGGGGAAGGCTTGGCTGCTTGCGACGGCTTTCGCTAAGTACCGTGACAAGACGCTCGGGCTTCTCGAAAACGGCGAGTTCGACAAAAGGACATTTAACATGACCGTCCAGAAATGCGTCGATTCCTATCGTGTTTCAAAAGAGGACAAGGAATATCTGAAAACGTTGAGAAGAAAATAAAATACAGCCGGACAGGGTGACTGTCCGGCTGTGCTTTTTGTATCGAGAAATTAAGGCAACATCCTGCTGCTGTTCCTCAGTACAGCATAAATATCAGCAGGTCCCAGAACATATGAAGAGTTATGGGAAGTATGATATTTTTTGTTTTTGTAAAAATCAGGCTGAAAATAACGCTCAGCGCAACTATCGATACGAAGCCGAAGTTTGCGAAGTTCGTGAAAAATACACCCTCGCATATCCATATCGGGAAATGTATCATCAGAAACATCAGCGAATTGACTGCTATTGCGGCATTTTCGTTTCTTTTCAGAGTCGAATTCAGAAGCCAGCCGCGGAATACGGATTCCTCGGTGACTCCGACAAACAGCACAGTGACTATGTCTGCGATACCGAATTCGCTGTTTACTGCGAGCTTTCCGCCGTGGAGTACGATTCCCAGAATAATGTACGCAAGAAATGCAGGGAAGAGCAGAAGGTATTTATTGCAGTCCCTGTTCCATTTCAGCATTTCCTTAAGGTTTAAGGAAACTTCGTTTTTGTACTTTGATATCAGTATGACCGCCGGCAGCGTCCATATCAAATTTTTTATAATTCCTTCGCCGATAAGGTTGGAAACCGCTTCATTCGGGAATGTTGATGTTATCCATGGGTCTATGAAAAAGTGAAACACCGTCCACATTGCATAGAACATCACACTGTAAATTATCAGCACAGACACGGGAACCAATGCGGATTTTTTTTCATTATTTATTTTACTGTCATTCAAATTATTTCCTCCTTTTTTTACTCCGATTCCGGAGACATTCTTTACATGAGACATCGCCCGAGGCAGCAGACTTAAGGCGGCAGGGTTTCTCTCTATCCAACATATTGGATTTTTCAAACTTTTTACTCCGATTCCGTACACATTCAGAAGATAGGGTTTGGGGCGAAGCCCACGCCCACAAAGCCCCCTCCGGCAAGGAGGGGGTTGGGGGTGGGTTGGTTTCGGTAAATATAAAGTTATTTAACACGAATAAATTTGTAAAATATTATTTTAAGAACACGATAGCCACAGACATTATTTGACACCCGAAAGCGCTACCGTTGTGCGTTTATCCCAGTCATTGTCTGTGATGAGCGTTGCCTGAAGGTCGGTCAGGTTGTAGACTACCGAATACTGAAGCTTCGAAGGCGAAGCGACCGTTTCAAGAAGATCGAACGCGTCGTCAAGTGAAAGGATACCGCTGCTGTTGTAGAGAGAATCGAGCATATAGTCATATCTTATGTATTCTCCGAAATCGCTGTCATAGGCACTCGCCGAGGAATTCGTAAGCCATTTTCTGTATTCCTCGGGGTGTACATAGCCGTCGTCGTCGAAGGACTCCTCCGAGCTGTTGAAATTCGACGCTGCCTGATAGCTTCTGTCGTTTCGGATAATATTTGTTTCGCCGTTGACGAATTCTATCACGGCGCTGTTTCCGTCTGCGTCGGCGATGAAAAAGTGAGACATCATTGCAGAGTCGAAATATATATTGTATTCATCGATAAGCTCCACGGCTTTGTCGATTGAATCGGCATAATCGAGCACAAGGCGCACAACGGCATAAACGCTGAGGGTGGTTTTTTCGTCATTCTTTTCTTTTCTTGAGAAATGAACCTGAAGAATTGAGACGGAAATTCCCTTTTCGTTGACTCCGTCGGTCGGATAATACGGTGCTCCGAGAAGCTTTGTGTCAAATGTTTTCGGCGCTCTTTCGCTGTTGAAGCCGAGGTGGGTCATATCGACCGCAGAGATAGACTTGAATGCATCATCGGGACTTGTGACAACGAGCATTACGGGGTTTGCGGTACTGTCAAAATTTCTTGCGACATAGCGGTCGCCGTCGGTTCCTCTGAAAGAAAAAGCGGAGCAGGCGTTCTGTGAATCAGTGCTGTTTCCGCTGAGGCTCAGGCTGTCGCTGATGAAGTTATTCACATAATCTTTGTATTCTTTGTTGCTGCCTGCGCCCGTTTCCAGAAAATCATCGAAGCGGTAGTCGCTAAAAAACTCCATGGTATAGAGCTTGGTACCCTCGACGAGCTTCAATGACGCCAGTGTTCGTATTTCATTAAAATATTTTACGCTGACGAATCCCAATGAAAAAATAACGAGCAGCGACAAAACATAGCTTACTATTTTTAACGCTTTCTTCATACAATCCCTCCGTAAAATACGGTTAAATTTATTATACTATAAACCTATCAAAAACGCAACTTTTTATTTTTTTACACGATATCAAATGCAGGAGATAATTTTAAATAGTTACAAATTTTGTTGTGCAATTACAAGAAGATTGACACAATTATAAAAATATTGTAAAATATAATATATAAAAGAAACAGGATTTAAACTTATTCTGTTTCAATGCAAACAGTTCAAGCAAGGGTTCGGGAGCGCAGCTCCCGATGGGCGTGGGCGAAAGCTTTACGAAAAGATTCAGCTTCCCAGAAAAGCATTCT
>CAMHNT010000055.1 GCA_946186535.1 uncultured Clostridia bacterium | reverse complement strand
ATACGTCAGTATTCCTGCGGTCGATTTATGCACTCTGCCGAAAAATCTGACTACGAATCTTCGGCACAATCTTTGTGCGGTATTGCCTTAAAAGAAAAATATCATTTTTAAAAGCTAATGACGTTATAATTGATATTATTATTTTGTTTTTATACTTGATAATTGTAAAAACTTCATAATGAAAATTCATTAGATTTTTCAATGCCGATTAAGTATATCACATTTGAGCTGAATTGTCTATTGGAAAATTAACGGTTTTCAGGTCGAAAAATGCATTTGAATAAATATTTTTTATAAAAGCTTGCTGTTACTTTTCAAAAATCAGCAAACAATTAAAAATTTCACAGAAAAAAACATAACATTTGTAAATAAATTTTTGGAAATCATATTTACTTTTATGTGAATATTGTGATATAATACTAATATAAAAATCAGCAGTAAAAATTTAATTGTGGAGGGCAACTAAAAATGGAAAAACTTTCCCCTGAAAAGATTTTTAATAAAACTTTTTCTTATGTATTCCTGAAAATGCTTATGCCGCTGGGGTCGCTTGTTGTATCGCTTATAACAATGAAAATTATTTCCGGCATAGCGGGAGGCGAGGTCGGAATTGTGGGAACGGCGATTTGGCTTGTAATTACAATAGCTTTTGCATTCGGACTTAATTTCTTTCTTGGTTACAAATTCAAAGCAAGCCACATGGCGGTGGTTACCGACGCTGTGTCCGTAGGGATGATTCCTGACGATATGAACGCAATGGCAAAGGAAAGCGTTGAGTACAGATTCCCGAGCTGCAACGAATTCCTGGCTTACAGCAACCTTGTGAAACCTGCAATAAACCAGCTTCAGAAAAATCTGAACACATTCGACGAGAGAAGAATGAGAGTTCCCGTTCTCGGTCAGCTGCTCAAGCTTTGTCAGGTTTTCGTTGGTATGGCTTTGAGCTTTACTTTCGATCTTGTTCTCGGTTATACTTTCTGGCGTGACGGAAAGCCTCTCTACACGAGTGCTGCCGACGGAGTTGCTATTTATTACAACAGCTGGAGAAGAATTACTGAAAACGTTATGTTCCTCGCTTTGGAAATTATTGTTTCAATGGTAGTCGTATTTGTCTTTATCTTTGCAATTATGGCTGCGATGCTTGCTCCGTCGTACGGTCCTGTGGCAGGAGGTTTTTTGGGTGCAGGCGTTGCATATTTCTTTTGCAGCACAGTCAAGGTTTTCATTGACAGCAGACTTTCGATCAGACTCATGACATCGTTCTTTGAAGAAGCACAGTACGCTGAAATTACGCCTGATGATTATGCTTATATCTGCAGAGCCTCTTCAAAGTATAACAAACTTTTCCAGAAGGCTCAGAACGAGCCAAGGGAACAGAGACCGCAGCCTCAGGATAATATTCAGTAATATGGAGATTTTCGTTTTTTTATATTATTTCACATAAACCAGAAATTTTCTTTATTTCATGTTTCTCCTTTCGTATCACCTCCGACATAAAATTTGTGTCGGAGGTGAATTTTTTGCGGAAATTTCTCATGTCTGCGGAGAGTAGAGTAAGAATATCGGCTTATTCTGCGGAGCGTGGGTGTGATTTTTTTAGAAAACAGTATAAAATGACAGTAAAGGAGGTCGAAAAATGGATCAGATAAAAACAGGTCAGTTTATTGCAAAATTGAGAAAAGAGAAAAATCTTACTCAGAGACAGCTTGCGGAGAAGCTTTCCATAAGCGACAAAACAGTTTCGAAGTGGGAGTGCGGAAAGGGTCTTCCGGAGGTTTCACTTATGATTCCTCTTTGCGAAGAGCTTGGAATCAATGTGAATGAGCTGCTGTCGGGAGAGAGAATACCGGAAAAGAGTTATCATGAGAAAGCGGAGGAAAATATTATGAGTCTTGTCAGGGAAAAGGAAGAGAACAAAAAAAAGCTGATAATAAGCTCGGTTGTTGTATGTATGGGTGCATTTACTATGTTTGTCTGTGGAATGATTGCAGGTCTTGTTGAAACGCTTGCGGCACCGGTAAGAATCATGCTGATAGTATTCGGATTTCTTATTGTAGCTACAGGCATTGCTGTTGCTTGCGTTCTTGATAGAGATTCGGGAACGTTTGAATGCAGAAGCTGCGGTCAGAGGTTTGTACCTACGATGAAGGAATATATTTTTTCAACTCATGGACTTACTACAAGAAAGCTGAAATGTCCGAACTGCGGAAAGGTCACTAACTGCAAAAAGAGATTGACTAAGTGATATCAGTGTTAGAATGTGTAAAAAGTACAGGTGCAGGCTTGGGGCTTGTACCTGTATTATTTTGAATAAATATAACGGATTGCTCATAGATATAATATTACTGTGCGTTTGTGCGTTTATATATTAAAAAGGCTTGCAGAGAAAAAGTTCGGAATCACAGTAAAAAAAGGTTGACACGGGAGGAAAAAGATGATAAAATACTAAAGAACAATAAAGCAAGGCGTTTAACGCTTTCACCTGTGGGGTGTCGTCTGCACGGGTCAATACTTACGTTTAAACTCCGTTTTTTTGAAACGGAAGTGTTTTGTAGTGTTGTGCAGCAGACGGTTATATCGTCTGCATTTTTTATTGATATTTCGGTTACGGAGGTGCTTAACCATTAGCAACAAGGAACTTCTCATCAATGAGGAAATTCGAGAAAAAGAGCTCAGGGTCATTGACTCGGACGGCTCACAGCTTGGTATCATGTCTTCGGCTCAGGCAATGAAGCTTGCAGCGGAAAAGAATCTTGATCTGGTGATGATTTCGCCTAACGCAAAGCCGCCTGTATGCAAGATCATGGACTATGGCAAATATCGTTTTGAACAGGCAAGAAGAGAAAAAGAGAAAAGAAAAAATCAGAAGGTTGTCGACACAAAGGAAGTAAGACTTTCCCTCAATATCGATACTCACGATTTTAACACCAAGCTTAACCAGGCACTGAAATTCATTTCGAAGGGTGACAAGGTTAAGGTTTCGATCAGATTCCGCGGAAGAGAGATGGGTCATCCGGAGCTCGGAACGGGAATTATGAACAGATTTTCGGAGGCTTGTGCAGAAACGGCAGTAGTAGAAAAGCCGCCAAAGCTCGAAGGACGCAATATGCTCATGTTCCTTGCCCCGAAACCGACGAAGTGAAACCAAGGAGGACAAAATTATGCCAAAGATTAAGACACACAGCGGCGCAAAGAAGCGTTTTAAACTTTCTAAGAACGGTAAGGTAATTCGTGCCCACGCTAATAAAAGACATATTCTTAACAAGAAGACTACAAAGCGCAAGAGAGGTCTCAGACAGACTGTTGTTGCTGACAAGACAAATGTAGCACAGGTTAAGAGACTCATTCCTTACAAGTAATCTTAAAGGGATTCAGGAAGTTTTTAAAAAGAGATTAACCAATTGACGGAGGTAATATAAATGGCACGTGTTAAGGGTGCGATGATGACTCGCAAAAGAAGAAAAAAGGTTTTAAAGCTCGCTAAGGGCTACTGGGGTTCCAAGAGTAAGCACTTTAAGATGGCTAAGCAGGCTGTTAACAAGTCCGGCAACTATGCTTATATCGGACGTAAGCAGAGAAAGAGAGATTTCAGAAGACTCTGGATCGCTCGTATCAACGCTGCTTGCAAGCTCAACGGCACAAACTATTCTACATTTATGAACGGCCTCAAGAAGGCAGGCATCACACTCAACCGTAAGATGCTTTCGGAGATCGCTATTGCTGATCCTGCTGCTTTCACAAGCCTCGTTGAGCAGGCTAAGAAGGCTCTCTGAGTTAAATCTAAATCAAATATTGATTGTTTCAGCACCTGAGGCACGGTTCCTTGGGTGCTGTTTTTGAAACAGAAATTTTTGAGGATGCTGTTATGTCCGGACTCGGCAATAAGGGTGATGAATAAATTATATGATCGATGAAAAAATTAAGCTTATAAAAGCCGAAGGAGAGGATTCAAAGTATTCGAATCCTATGCTAAGGCTTTTGCTTGCACTTGGTTATCTGGGGATTTTCGGAAGCATTATTACGGTGTATATGATCATTATGTCGGCGATGCCGAGAGACGACCATAACGTTGAAATAACGCTTATGGCGGCGGCTTTGATCGCTTTTGCGGTGTGTACCGCGGCGGTTGTTTTTCTTAATATTATAGATAAAAAAGCAAGGAAAGAGTTTTTTGAAAAAGAAAATACTCTCAGAAAAAATGCAAAAAGATTTGACGGTAAGATTGTCGGTGTAGAAAAGCACATCCGGCATGTCAGATACATTAATGAAGTTTTTGACGAAATTCTGTGGAATTTTAAAATAGAATATTTTGATGACGAAAAAAATGAACTTCTCACGGTTTCCGGTGAAAAGTTTCTTAATGATATATCCAAGGTTCTTTCCGAGGACAGCGTTTCTGTTTTTGTTCCGGAGGACGGCTCGGTCTTTTTTGACGATTATAGATTGAAAAAAGATCCCGACGATGAGTTTCTGAAGCTTGAAGTTGAGGTTTACGAAAAGGATTCAAAGGTTTAAATAAAAATTATGATAACAAGCAAGGATAATGAAATAATAAAAAATACGGCAAAGCTTGTGAAAAGTGCAAAATACAGACGTGAGAGCGGTCTGTTTACTGCTGAAGGAGTCCGTATCTGCCGTGACGGAGTTCTGTCCGGGTTTGCTCCGGAAATATTTTTCTACACGGAAAAATCAAGGGAGAAATACGGAGAGGATTTTGAAAGAATTTCTGACTGTTCAAAAAAAACTTTAGAGGTTTCACAGTCGGTTTTTGAAAAAATAAGCGATACAAAATCGCCTCAGGGCTTTTTTTGTGTATTTAATATGCTTGACAAAAGCAAAATTCCGTATACAATTAATAATCGGGGAAACTATATCGCACTTGAAAACGTTCAGGATCCCTCCAATCTTGGAACAATTCTGAGAACCGCAGAGGCTCTTGGAGTTGAAGGAGTGATTATGTCGGAGGACTGCTGCGACTTTTTTTCTCCGAAGGTTGTCAGAGGAAGCATGGGTGCGGTTTTCAGGATCCCCGTTTATGTTCCCGAAAGTTTCGTAGGATATATGAAACAGCTTTCGGACTGCGGAATGAAAACATACGGTTCAACTCCGAGAAATGCCGAAAGTATTACGGATATTGATTTTAACGGCGGAGTTATGCTTATCGGAAACGAAGGAAACGGACTGTCACAGGAAGTGCTTTCAGCTTGCACAAACAGAGTTAAAATCTCCATGAGGGGAAGAGCTGAGTCTCTCAATGCTGCTGCGGCAGCGGCAATTCTGATGTGGGAGATGTTCAGGTGATTTTTAAACTAAAGCCCGGCAGAAAAAACTTAGAATCTGCAGTGTTAATATTTTTTCAAAATTACAAAGATCTTCGGTCTATGAAAGTATCTTTACGAATAAAATTCAAAAATAATTTTAATCGGGTTTTAGTGTTAGTTTAAGGTGATTTAATGAATAACCAAACCGTATATTGGCTGTGGATCCAGCAGCTTATCGGCTATGCCAGCAATAAAATAACAAAAATTCTTGACAAGTTTACTTTTGCTGAGGATTTTCATCGAGCTTCTCTTGAGGAGAAGCTTTCGTGCGGATGCTTTTCAAAGAACGATATCTACAGACTTGAAAATTTGTCGCTTGATACGGCTTTTTCTATTATCAGAAGGTGTGAAGAGTGCGGGATAGATATTGTGGCTATAGGCGATTCTGCGTATCCTCAGAGGCTTGCGAATATTCCGGCGCCTCCTGTTGCGCTTTTTGTAAAAGGAAATACAGAGGTTCTTACCGATGAGTTTTCCGTTGCTATAGTCGGAACGAGATCCGCAACGCCCGGAGGCAGAAAAAATGCCTTTGAATTCGGATACGGTCTTGCGAAAAACGGTGTTACTGTTGTGAGCGGCGGTGCGCTCGGAGTTGACACATATTCTCACAAAGGTGCACTTCAGGCCGACGGAAAGACTATATGTGTTTTAGGCTGCGGTCTGGAGTACAAATACCTATCTGAGAATGACGGAATGAAAAGAGAAATTCTCCGAAAGGGCGCCGTTATTTCCGAGTATCCTCCTGATTATCCGTCATCGAGAATTACTTTTCCGAAAAGAAACAGGATTATCAGCGGTTTGTCTCTTGGGGTTATTGTTGTTGAGGCAGGCAACAGAAGCGGTTCTCTGATTACCGCTCATACCGCACTGGATCAGAATCATGACGTTTTTGCCATTCCCGGAGATATTTCTAAAAATCTGGCTTTCGGAACCAACAAGCTTATCAAAGAAGGTGCGGTTCCCGTTACCAATGTATACGATATCCTTGACTATTACAAAGGCGTTTCGTTGGAGGGCGTCAGAAGAGAATTTGTAGGAAAGCCGTTTACGACTTTTGATTTCGAGAAAAACAGCGAAATATTTTCTGCGGTTGATTTATTTGGAATAACATCAGGTATTGGAGATTCGTCCGATCCTGAAAAGACAAAGAAGCCGTACTCCGGATCAACCGGAAAAAAAGCCGAACACGAGAATAAAATAACAAAAGAAAATAAAAATGAAAAAAAGAAGAAGCCTCAAAAGCCCGAACGGATTTCGATGAGCGATCTTCCTTCTGTGAATGAGGAAGACTTTGAGGAGCTTTCGGAAAATGCCAAAAAGGTCGTAAGGGCATTTGACGACAGAAAACTCCATGTCGACAGACTCGTTGAAAGGACGGGTTTGTCGGTCAATTCAATACATTCCGCTGTTACGGAGCTTGAGATATGCGGATTTGTAGAGCCTCTTGACGGAAGGTTTTACAGACTTCTTGTTTCATTTAAAAAATAACGATAAAGTAAGGAAAAGCATAAAGAAAATAAATTTGTAGATAGTATAATACCTTAGTGGTGGAGGTTATTTAATGTCTGATTTAGTAATAGTTGAGTCTCCTTCGAAGGCTCACACAATAAAAAAATATCTCGGCAGCGGTTACGAGGTTATGGCGTCAAAGGGCCATGTGCGTGATCTGCCTGCAAAGCGGCTGAGCGTTGACGTAAAGAACGACTTTGAGCCAAAATACGAGGTAATGAAGGATAAGGAAGAGCTCATAAAGGAGCTTAAGGAAGCCGTAAAAAAATGTGACAACGTCTATCTCGCAACCGACCCCGATCGTGAGGGAGAGGCTATCTCGTGGCATCTTGCATATATTCTCAAGCTGCCGCTTGACAGCAAAAATCGTGTCGAATTCAACGAAATCACAAAAACGGGCGTAGAAAATGGAATGGCTAATCCGAGGTCTATTGACATAGATCTCGTGAACGCTCAGCAGGCGAGACGTATTCTTGATAGACTCGTAGGATACAAACTCAGTCCGTTTATTTCTCAGAAAATCAGAAGAGGACTTTCCGCAGGACGTGTTCAGTCTGTTGCACTCAGAATCATTGTTGACAGGGAAAACGAGATAAGAAAGTTTGTACCCGAGGAATACTGGAGCGTCGACGCAAAATTTATTCCGAAGGGTGGAAGAAAGGCGTTTCCTGCGGCTCTTCATTCCTACAATGGCGAGAAAATAAAAATTTCAAACGAGGAAGAGGCGAAGAAGGTTCTTTCCGATCTCGAGAATGCAGAGTTTGAGATCACAAAGGTTAAGAACGGTACAAGAAGAAAACAGCCTGCGCCTCCGTTCATTACGTCTACTCTTCAACAGGACGCTTCGAGAAAGCTTGGATTCCAGTCGAAGCGTACGATGAAGGTGGCTCAGGAGCTTTATGAGGGCGTGAGCATCAACGGAATCGGCGCAACCGGTCTTATCACATACATGAGAACCGACTCGCTTCGTATTTCCGCAGACGCTCAGAACGAGGCGAAGGAGTATATAGGGGACCGCTGGGGCGAAAAATATCTTCCAAAAAAGCCGAGAGTTTTCAAGTCCAGAAGCAATGCTCAGGACGGTCACGAGGCTATACGTCCTACTATGATAAATCTTTCACCCGATCAGATAAAGTCCGATCTGACGTCCGATCAATACAAATTATACAAGCTCATCTGGGAGCGTTTCCTTGCTTCTCAGATGGCTGAGTGCGTTCAGAAAACGACTCAGGCGGATATCGAGGCGAACGGCTATACATTCAAGGCGAGCGGATATAAGGTCGAATTTGACGGTTTTACAGTTCTCTACGTCGAGGGAAAGGACACAGAGGAAGAGAAGGAATCCCAGCTTCCGGCGCTTGAAGCAGGCATGGCAGTCAGAGTAAAGGAAATAATACCTAACCAGCATTTCACACAGCCGCCTTCACGATTCACCGAAGCGTCTCTCATCAAGGCTCTCGAAGAAAACGGAATCGGCAGACCGTCGACATATTCCGCAACTATTACGACAATTGTCAGCCGCGACTATGTGAGACGTCAGAACAAAACGCTCTATCCTACCGAGCTTGGCGAGGCGATAACCGGACTGATGAAGTCGAAGTTTCCCAAGATAGTGAACGTTAAGTTTACGGCTCAGATGGAGACTGAGCTTGACGAGGTTGAAAGCGGAAAAGAGGAATGGGTTCAGCTTCTCCACGGTTTCTACGGAGATTTTGAGGATACTCTGAAAAAGGCCAAGGAGGAAATGAAGGATCAGAAAATCATTCTTCAGGAGGATCAGACGGACGAGGTCTGCCCGAACTGCGGAAAGCCGATGGCTTACAAGTACGGCAGATACGGAAGATTCCTTGCGTGCTCCGGTTATCCGGACTGTAAGACCGTTAAAAAGGTAGTAGAAAAGCTCGGAGTCGAATGCCCGAAATGCGGCGGTGATATAATAGTCAGAAAGACAAAAAGAGGTAAGCCGTTCTATGGCTGCGGAAATTATCCGAACTGTACGTTTGCTTCGTGGAGTGAGCCGCTGAATGAGAAGTGTCCTCAGTGCGGCGAAATGCTGTTCAAGAAAGCGGGAAAGAAACCGAAGATTTTCTGCAATGCCGAGGGCTGCGGATACGAGCGTGAGGTTCAGGAAGAAGAGAACAGCTGACCGGAGAATTTTAACTGTAAATAGGAAAAGAGCAATTTTGAAGATTTTACAAAGAAGTCAGAAAAGAGGACAGTAAAAGTTTTTGCCCAGCTTTTTTCAAAAAGTACCCCAAGGGCACTTCCTTCGGGGCGCCGGCGGAGTCAAGAGGCAGAGCCTCTTGTGGGTTTTTAAGGGCGAAGCCCTTAACGAAATGTTACTCCTTACAAATGCCGTATTGCGGCATTTGTATAAAAGCTTTTATACAAATTAATAGTAGGTTAAACGATTTGCTCATTATATACAAAATATTTTTTCGCTTGTGAGCATATGAGCAAAAATGAAAGGATTGTTACAAGTGACAGTAAGAGTGATCGGTGCAGGTCTTGCCGGCTGCGAAGCGGCATGGCAGCTTGCTCAGAGAGGCATAAAAACCGAGCTGTATGAAATGAAACCGAATAAGAAAACTCCGGCGCACAGCACCGATTTGTTTGCTGAGCTTGTCTGCTCGAATTCCTTCAAGGCAGCAAGAGTAAACAGTGCGGCAGGACTTCTGAAAGAGGAAATGCGCCGATTGGGTTCGCTTCTAATGGAGTGTGCAGACGAAAACAGCGTTCCTGCGGGGGGGGCGCTTGCCGTTGACAGAAAGCTGTTTTCGCAGGCGGTGACGGAAAGAATAAGAAGTCACGAAAACATAACCGTTATCGAAAAGGAGCTTGATGACATTCCGAGCGACGGTCTGAACGTTATTGCTACAGGTCCTCTCACGAGTGAGAAGCTTGCGGAAAATATCAAAAAACGTTTCGGCGGCGCACTCAGCTTTTTTGATGCAGCCGCACCTATTGTCACTGCCGAAAGCGTCGATATGACAAGTGCGTTTTTCGCTTCAAGATACGGAAAGGGCGACGGTGACGATTATATAAACTGTCCGATGAACAAGGAAGAATACGAGCTTTTCCACAGCGAGCTTGTAGCGGCAGAGAGAACTCTGCTTCACGGAGTCGACGCTGCGAATCCGAAGGTCTATGAGGGATGTATGCCGATAGAGGTTATGGCTCAGAGGGGCAGTGATACGATCCGTTTCGGACCTATGAAGCCCGTCGGACTCACCGACCCGAGAACAGGTCACAGACCTTGGGCGGTTCTCCAGCTCAGAAAGGAAAATTCCGACGGCACGATGTACAATCTCGTAGGTTTTCAGACGAATCTTAGGTTCGGTGAGCAGAAGAGAGTGTTCGGACTTATTCCGGCTCTGAAAAATGCCGAGTTCGTCAGGTACGGAGTTATGCACAGAAACACGTTCATCAATTCCCCGAAGATTCTGACAAATACTTTTTCCGTCAGAGACAATCCCGATCTGTTCTTCGCAGGACAGATAACGGGTGTCGAAGGGTATATGGAGTCCGGAGCTTCGGGACTTCTGGCAGGCATTAACGCCGCAAAAAGATACTTGGGAGAAGAGCCTTTTGTGCTTCCCGGATACACAATGATAGGTGCGCTCGCCGGATACATAAGCGACGAAACAGTGGAAAATTTCCAGCCGATGGGAGCGAATATAGGAATACTTCCGCCGCTCGGGGAGAAGATAAGGGACAAGCAGCTCAAAGCTCAGGCTCATGCGGACAGATCGCTTTTTTATTTTGAAAACGAGATTGTTTATTAAATTAGGATAGCTTTGAGATTACACATAAAACCGATTGTGTAATTTGATATTGTTGAATTTAGGCTTGCTTAATTACTTTAGAAAAATAAAGATAACCTGTGGTGATGTATAGTTTTGTAAACGCTTGCATCACTTCAGGTGTTGAAAGCATATAAAATGATATTCTATGAAATAGATATCGGAAATGTTTTTTAATACTATAAATGAGTAAATCAATTAAACGATAGTCAAAATGTATGAAAAATTTACAAAAATGCCGCATTGCGGCATTTTTGAGGAGCAATATATAGTTAAGGGCTTTGCCCTTAAAAGCCCACCAGAGGCTC
>CAMHNT010000054.1 GCA_946186535.1 uncultured Clostridia bacterium | reverse complement strand
TTTGGTCGCCGTCCGCAGACGGCGAAATCCTTAGCGTTCAGCCCTCTGCAAGGGGTGAATCCAAAAACAGTCCGGGGGACTGTTTTTGGAGAGGGGACGCTCTGGCAGAGAGCGTCCCCTTATATGAAAGTTTTTATAAAATGCCGCAATGCGGCATTTTTAGGAGTAACGAGATGTTAAGGGCTTTGCCCTTAAAAACCCACCAGAGGCGCTGCCTCTGGACTAAGCAAGCTTTTTGAAAAAAGCTTGGCAAAAACTTTAATGGTCCTCTTTTAAAAATCTTTTTGTTCCTGAAATTCATAATTCCGGCTTTGTTTATGAATGGGGAGTTGTTAATGGAAGCGACTGCTTTAAAGCCTCATGA
Source organism: uncultured Clostridia bacterium (assembly GCA_946186535.1). GTDB lineage: Bacteria > Bacillota > Clostridia > Oscillospirales > Acutalibacteraceae > RUG592. The sequence goes on along the minus strand of CAMHNT010000054.1, from coordinate 10,687 downwards.
AAGGAAAAAGCAGCATTACGCTTTGAAAGCTTTTTTGTGGGGTGCGGTGATTGCCGCAGTCTTTATAGTTCCGTGTATAATAAAAGATCACGGTCTGTTTCTCTATACCGGTGAATATAATGTTCAGGTCATACCCGTTTATCAGCTGATGAGCGAGGCGATAAAAAACGGTGAGCTTGGATGGAACTGGTATTCCGATTTCGGAACGTCCTTCGTCGGTGGCTTCAGCTGCTACAACCTCGGAAGTCCGTTCTTCTGGCTGATGGTTCTGTTCCCGGTGGGTGCGATACCGTATCTTTTGGGACCGATGACGATTCTGAAATTCGGTTTCTCGTCGCTCAATGCGTACCTCTTTCTGAAAAGGTACACGAAGGACAAGAACAATGCCGTGATAGGCTCGATGATCTATGCTTTCTCGGGATTTGCGGTTTACGGACTTGCGTTCCATTTTATCGATGTTCTTGTCTTCTTTCCGCTTATGCTTGCGGCGCTCGATCTTTTTGTTTATGAAAACAAACGGGGTCGGTTTGCGTTTATGGTTTTTGTGTGTGCGGTGACGAACTGCTGGTTCTTCGCTGCGGAGATTGTTTTCTGTCTCATTTATTGGATCGTCAGAATGGCGGCGAAGAGCTACAGAACTCCTGCGAAGGACGCCGTATATATTATTTTCGAAGGCATTATGGGAGCAGGCGTCGCAACGTTCCTTCTCCTTCCGGCGTTTTATCATTCTCTGGGAAATACGCTGGCTTCGGATTCCGCCATGACGGGCTGGTCCTATTGGGTCTATGAAAGCGCCTATGTTTATTTCAGATTTATCGTGTCGTTTTTCGTTCCGCCCGAGCTTTCAGGCTCGAATATATATGTAACGGAATACGATTCGGGTGCGGCTTCGGCTGCTGCGTTCCTGCCGCTTTTTGGCATGGCAGGCGTGTTTGTGATTGTTTTCAACAAGCGCAGAAACAAATGGCTCCGTGTTTTTTACGCTGTCTGCGGAGTGTTCATGTTTGTGCCGGTTCTGAACAGTTCGTTCCGGCTTTTCATGGAAACCGGTTATGTCCATTGGTTCTTTATGCTCCTTCTCGTTATGTCTCTCGGCTCGGTCATTGCGCTTGAGGATCCGTCGACGAAATGGAAAAAGGCGATAGGAGCAAATCTGGCAGGCATTATACTGACGGCTGTCATTATAGGTCTGACTCCGAATAAAACGACGAACGGCTATGTCGAAAAGACCGTTATAGGTCTTGAGGGTTCGTCGGAATATTTCTGGATGTATATTGCCGTTGCAGTTATAAATCTTGTTCTGTGCGCCGTTTTTGTATATCTCTTTAAGAAGAAAAAAACTGCGTTCAGGCGTTTCGGCGCATTGATCACGGCGGCTGCGGTGATGACCACGATGGCGTCTTCGTTTGTCCTTTCTAAAAAGGACGGCGAAGAGAACTATGATATTGTCGGCATGAATATGCTGAACAAAGGCGACAGTATCGGAATCGACGACATTCAGGACTGGCGCTCGGATATCGTCACTCTTTCAAACTTTACATATAAAATGTATGACAGCGACAGCCTTGAAACGACCGACTATCCGACAATTGAGGAAAATAACGAATATATTGTCGATGTGATAACGTCGGGCGAGGACAGCGTTTACTTCAAGAATGACGAAAACCTCACGATGTTCCTGAGAATTCCGGGATTCGAGTGCCTCAGCGATACGTCGGGCGGTTCTACCGAGAAATTTTTCAAGGGAATCGGTCTTGAAAGAAACGGGGTCAGCAGTTACCCTTTGGGTATGTACGGCTTAAGAAGCCTGTTTTCGGTAAAATATATGTTCAGTCACGAGGGCTCGTCCGTTTCGTTCGAAAATGACGGCGAAACATATATGCCGGGCTGGAAGTATCTCGATACACGAAACGGATATGATATATATGAAAACGAGTACGTTCTCCCGATGGGACTCACCTATGACAGATTCATTTCCGGAATGGATTTCGAGGACGTTCCCGTGCAGTACAGACATATAGTAATGCTTGACGCTTATGTTGCGGAGGATATCGACGATATGTTTGAATGCTCCGCTCTCGGTATGGAGCAGGTTACGGCTGCCGACTATGACTTTACCGAAGAAGAATACTACAGGTTCTGCGAAGACAGACTGGCTTCCGCGTGCTATGAGTTCAGCCGTGACAAAAACGGATTCGAAGCGAAGATAGAAACCGGAAGCGACGATGAGTTCGTTTTCTTCACCGTTCCTTACAACAGCGGCTGGAAAGCGTACGTTAACGGCGAGAAGACGGAAATCTTCAAAGCCGACTACGGTTTCATGGCGGTAAAGGTTCCGGCTGACACAAACAGCACAATACGCTTCAACTATCATACCCCGGGTATTATTTACGGCGGATTGGCTTCGGGATTATGTCTGCTTCTTCTTGTTATCTATCTTGCAGCGGTAAAGGTTCAGGCGGCTCCGGACGGCGATGATTCCGAAAACGAAAACATCAATGAAAATTCCGGAAACAATGAACAGAACGGAAGCTCCGATGAAAATCCGGAGGATATGTCCGTGTTCGATATCGTAAAGCAGACGGAAGAACAGACGATGATGCATGTATACAGCCGTGTTCCTGTTATTCTCGAAAGAGGCTACGGGGCAACTGCTTACGATTATGACAGCAAGAGATATATCGACTTTACTTCGGGTATCGGCGTAAACGCACTCGGATTTGCCGACGGAGAGTGGAGCGAGGCGGTTGAAAATCAGCTTCTCCAGGTTCAGCATTCGTCGAATATATACTATAACATGACTCAAATTCAGCTTGCTGAGCTTCTCTGCATGAAGACCGGTTTCAGCAAGGTATTCTTTGCAAACTCGGGTGCAGAAGCGAACGAAGCCGCAATCAAGCTTGCGAGAAAGTACGGAAGCGACAAGTACGGCGACAGCCACACTCACATCGTGACTCTTAAAAACTCGTTCCACGGACGAACGATAACAACGCTCGCCGCAACGGGTCAGGACGCTTTCCACAAGTACTTCATGCCTTTCACGGAGGGCTTCGGCTATGCGAATGCCAACGACATTGAAAGCGTAAAGAACACGGTTACCGATGATACATGCGCGGTAATGATCGAGCTTGTTCAGGGCGAGGGCGGAGTAAATCCGCTTGACCGTGAATTTGTGACGGAGCTTTCAAAGTTCTGCGAAAAGCGTGATATTCTTCTCATCGTCGACGAAATCCAGACGGGCGTCGGAAGAACGGGAAAGCTTTACTGCTATGAGAATTACGGAATAACACCCGATATCATTACTTCCGCAAAGGCTCTCGGCGGCGGACTTCCGCTGTCGGCATGTATGTGCGGCGAGAAGCTGAAGGACGTAATGACAGTCGGATCAAACGGTACGACATTCGGAGGAAATCCGGTTGCCTGCGCAGGTGCGCTGAAGATAATCGAAAAAGTTTCCGAAGAAGATTTCCTCGCCGAAGTCCGTGAAAAGGGCGAATACATGAGAGCCCGTATCTCTGAGATGAAGGGCGTCAAAGAGGTGAGGGGTCTGGGACTGATGATCGGCATTGTTCTTGAAAAGGACAACGCAAAGGAGATCATAAACAAGTGTGCCGAAAACGGACTGCTCGTTCTCACGGCGAAGAACCTGATAAGACTTCTTCCGCCGCTCAATATCGACTATTTTGATATTGACGAGGGACTCGATATTCTCGAGAGAACGATTCTTGAAACTTTAGATGATTAAAATACACTGTTCACAACTTAAGCAAAATTCCGCAATACGGAATTTTGAATGGCAATATACCGTTAAGGGCTCTGCCCTTAAAAGCCCGCCAAAGGCGCTGCCTTTGGAAACCGCCAGCTTTTTGAAAAAAGCTGGGCAAAAACTTTAACAAGCTTCGCTATCCCTAAGTTGTTGATAGTGATGTTGATAGTGAATTAAAATATATTTATTGAAAACCGAGTCCGGGTGGGGGTGAGCCTACTGACAGTGGTTCTCCCCCCGGGGGAATACTTACGGTTTTATCACTTTAACAGAACGATAAGTGAAGTGACATTGCCCTTCGCAATGAGAGATACAGTAAAAAAACGAAAGGACGAATAAAAAATGAAACATTTATTGAAACTCCTCGATTGGACAAGCGAGGATATCAACGAGGTTCTCAACCTTGCTGATCAGCTCAAGTACGAGCAGAAGCACGGTATCGCAAAGAAATATCTTGAGGGAAAGACTCTCGGTATGATCTTTGAAAAGGCAAGCACAAGAACAAGAGTAAGCTTTGAGGTCGGTATGTTCCAGCTCGGCGGTTCAGCGCTTTTCCTTTCAAGCAACAACACCCAGATAGGAAGAGGCGAGCCTGTAGAAGACACAGCAAGAGTTCTTTCACGCTACCTTGACGGTATCATGATCAGAACGTTTGAGCAGAGCGAAGTTGAATCACTCGCAGAGTACGGCTCGATTCCGATCATCAACGGTCTCACAGATTTCTGTCACCCCTGTCAGGTTCTTGCGGATCTCATGACTATCAGAGAGATCAAGGGCAGACTCGACGGCTTGAAGATGAGTTTTATCGGTGACGGAAACAACATGATGAACTCTCTTATTGTAGGTGCGCTGAAGACAGGCATGTCAATTTCGGTTGCCTGCCCGGAGAATTACGAGCCGGACAGCAGAGTAGTTGAGTTTGCGAAAGAGTACGGCGACAAGTTCCAGATGTTCAGAACTCCGAAGGAAGCTGTTGTTGATGCGGACGTTGTTATCACGGACGTATGGGCGTCGATGGGTCAGGAAGAAGAGGCTCAGATCAGAGCGAAGGCATTTGAAGGATATCAGATCAACGATGAGCTTATGGGTCTTGCTAAGGAAGATGCGGTTGTGCTTCACTGTCTCCCTGCACACAGAGGCGAGGAAATCACAGCCGAAGTTTTCGAAAAGCACGCAGACGAGATTTTCGAAGAGGCAGAAAACAGACTTCATGCTCAGAAAGCCGTTATGTTTTATTTGATGAGATAATTCTTTTTACTGCGATTGCGAATATTGTATATAATTGAAATAACACCCCTGCCCGAGGAAAGCAATTTTGTTGGGCAGGGGATTTTTTTATCGACAGGCAGGTGATTATGAAAAGCTTTCGGTGAAGAAAGCAGGGTTTGGGGCGGCAGCCCCAATAGGTGCAGGGCGAAGCCCTGCGCCTAACAGAAGCCCCCTACGGGGAGGGGGTTGGGGGTGGCGAAAGTTTGATGAAAAGATTCAGCTTCGTAGAAAAGTTTTTAATCGGAAAGATATCCTTCTTAAGTTTAAGATATCTTATCAACAACTTTTTGCCCGTTTCGCCGGGCAGGCGACCTACAGCTAACGCATAAGTTCCGCTTGCCAATCGGCTATCGCCTGCGGCTCTTCCTCTTGGTGTGTTTCTGGCGCCTTCGGCGCTAAAGCCGCTCACTTTCAGCCCGGCGACCTTCGACCGCCTGATTTGTTCTGTTTTTTCGTGCCGTGAGTTGATTCGTTTTTGCTAAAAATATTATTGTTTATTGCTTTTTATTGCTTTTCATTTCTTTGGTAAACGACTGTTGGAAAAGTCCAAAAAGTATGATAGAGAGAAACCCTAACGCCTTAAGTCCGCATCCTCGGGCGATGGCTTATGTCAAGAGTGTGTTCGGAATCGTAGTAAAAAAAGTTGAAAAATGTTTTTGAATGTGGTATTATTTAATCATAAATTTTTAACATCAGGAGGATTTCTATGGAAATTCAGGAACTGTATGAAAAGCTTGAGGAACTCGATCAGGTTGAAGCGCTCGCTCTCGGCGGATCCCGTGCAAGCGGTAATAACGACAAAAAATCCGACTATGACATTTATGTATATGTCACCGGTGATATAGAAAACGATCGGAGAGAATCCATTCTTTCCGAATTCTGTGACGTGATGGAAATCGGAAATCACTATTGGGAATTCGAGGACAACGTTGTTCTTAAGGACGGCGTCTGTGCAGATATTATCTACAGAAAGCTCGACGATATGGAAAAGCTGATGTCGTATGTTGTTGATGAATGTCACCCCATGAACGGCTATACAACTTGTTTCTGGCATAATGTCAGAAACTGTGAGGTTATATTCGACAAGACAGGAAGATTCGCCGAGCTTCAGGACAAATATAAGTGTACATACCCGAAAGAGCTGAAGAAAGCTGTCATCGAACGCAACATGAAGCTTCTGAGCGGCTGTCTCCCTTCCTATGACAATCAGATACGGAAGGCTTATGAACGTCACGATTATGTCAGTATCAACCACAGAGTCGCAGCCTTCCTCGAAAGCTATTTTGACGTTATTTTTGCGCTGAACGAAATGACCCACCCGGGCGAGAAAAGACTGATTCAGATATGCAAAAGACAGTGCAGTATTCTACCGGAACGCTTTGAAGAGAATATTGTCGGACTTTTTGAATATATGTTCAAGTATGATGTGTCCGATATTCTCGAGGATATGGTCGGCGAACTGAAAAAGCTCATTGACAAGCAGTAAATTTTTTATCCTGTTTTTCTCATGCGTTGACTAATTTGTATTTTAATGATATAATTAGTAGCATAAGAATGAAAGGAAGAGATTTATGTATATTACATGTCTTGATTTGGAGGGTGTTCTCGTGCCCGAAATCTGGATTGCCTTTGCCGAAGCAACAGGAATCCCCGAACTCAAAAAAACTACTCGTGACGAGCCTGATTACAACAAACTCATGGAGTACAGACTGGCTATCCTCAAGGAGCATAACCTCGGTCTCAAGGAGATTCAGGACGTTATCGCCACCATCGACCCGATGCCCGGCGCAAAGGAGTTTCTCGACGAGCTTCGCTCAATCTGTCAGGTTATTATTATCAGCGATACATTCACTCAGTTTGCCGCTCCGCTCATGAAAAAGCTCGGCTGGCCGACAATTTTCTGCAACTCTCTCGTTGTCGCTGAAAGCGGTGAGGTAACAGGCTTCAAAATGAGAGTCGAAAATTCGAAGTATACGACAGTAAAGGCTCTTCAGTCCATCGGCTATGACACGATCGCAAGCGGTGACAGCTACAACGACCTCGGTATGATAAAGGCAAGCAAGGCAGGTTTCCTCTTTAAGAGCACCGAAAAAATCAAAGCCGACAACCCTGAGCTTCCTGCTTTCGAAACTTATGACGAGCTTCTGAACGCTATAAAAAAAGCAATGGATTAATATTACAATACCATATCCTAAAAGCCGACTGTATTCCCATCATGTCGGCTTTTTTGTGTACGTATGTCAGTGGTATATATTAAAGCGTATCCGTTTTTTCGGGTACGCTTGTTTTCTTCAATGTATAAAAAAATCTGAAATAATTCATGGTAATTTATTATAAATTTAAAAAAATTCTGTTGACAACAGATAGTTGTAGTGTTATAATAAACCTATCAATTTGATAGGAAATAAGAATATTATGGAGTCGGATATTATGATTATTCTAAAAGAAGAGATTCTCTTCAAACGCAGACGATGTTTATAATAATCTGAACGGATGCGGAATATAATATTTTGAAACATTATCTACTATTCAAATATAAAAAGGAGTTTTAACTATGAAAGCATATAAGAGCGTTTTGGATTTGATCGGAAATACACCTCTCGTTGAGCTTACAAACTACGAAAAGGAGAACAATCTTGAAGCAACTATCCTCGGAAAGATTGAGTTTTTCAATCCGGCAGGAAGCGTTAAGGACAGAATCGCCAAGGCGATGATCGACGACGCAGAGGAGAAGGGTCTTCTGAACGAGAATTCCGTTATCATCGAGCCTACAAGCGGTAACACGGGAATCGGTCTCGCAGCAGTTGCTGCAGCAAGAGGCTACAAGGTTATTCTCACGATGCCCGAAACCATGAGCATCGAGCGCAGAAACCTCCTGAAGGCTTACGGTGCTCAGCTTGTTCTTACCGACGGTTCAAAGGGAATGAAGGGTGCTATCGCAAAGGCAAACGAGCTTGCCGAGGAGACACCGAACAGCTTTATTCCGAGCCAGTTCACGAACCTCGCTAACCCTGCTACACATAAGGCTACAACAGGTCCTGAGATCTGGAACGATACCGAGGGCAAGGTTGACATTTTCGTTGCAGGCGTAGGCACAGGCGGAACCGTTTCCGGCGTTGGCGAGTATCTCAAGTCACAGAATCCTAACGTAAAAGTTGTTGCGGTAGAGCCGGCAACTTCTCCGGTGCTTTCAAAGGGTACACCGGGTCCTCACAAGATCCAGGGTATCGGCGCAGGCTTCGTTCCTGACACGCTCAATACCGGAATTTATGACGAGATCATCGCGGTTGAGAACGAAGTTGCTTTTGCGACAGGCAAGGTTCTCGCAAGAAACGAGGGCTTGCTCGTAGGTATTTCTTCAGGCGCAGCAGTTGCAGCTGCAACCGAGCTTGCTAAGCGCCCTGAGAACAAGGGTAAGATTATCGTTGCGCTTCTCCCTGACACAGGCGAGCGTTACCTTTCAACACCTATGTTCGCAGACTAATTCAGTTTTATTACATTGTCACAATTCTTCTTTTAATCCATAAAACACACTTCAAAAAAGCGGAGCAGTTAACCCTGCCTCCGTTTTTTTTTACTCCGATTCCGAACATACTCTTGACATAAGCCATCGCCTTTTTTTACTACGATTCCAAACACACTCTTGACATAAGCCATCGCCCGAGGATGGGGACTTAAGGCGTTAGGGTTTTTCTCTATCCTGCTTCTTGGACTTTTCCGACTTTTTTACCCCGATTCCGAACATACTCTTGACATAAGCCATCGCCCGAGGATGGGGACTTAAGGCGTTAGGGTTTCTCTCTATCCTCCTTCTTGGACTTTTCCGACTTTTTTTTACCCCGATTCCGAACATACTCTTGACACAAGCCATCGCCCGAGGATGCGGACTTAAGGCGTTAGGGTTTCTCTCTATCCTGCTTCTTGGACTTTTCCGACTTTTTTTACCCCGATTCCGAAGACGGTCATGACATGAATCATCGCCCGAGGGGGAAATTAAGGTGGCAGTTTTTTTCCCTATCCTACTAATTGGACCTTTCCTACTTTTTAATTCGATTTCGTAAGTAAATTCTTAATGACTGCCTTTATCTATAAAAAATATTCTTCTGTGAAGCTAAATCTTTTCATCAAACCAACCCATCGGGAGCGCAGCTCCCCAACCCTTGCTACTTTCTCGGAAAGCATATTGTGGTCATTGGCTTCTTCCTGCACACATCGAGAACTGTGCCCCAACCTCTTAATTTCCTATAACAAAAAAAGAGTACCATGAATCCATTGAACACAGTACTCTTTTGAATGACAAATTTTTCCACATTATTCTTCGTTGTATTTAGAAAAAACGAATAAAAATTACAAAATAGTTAAAAATATATTGCAAATTTACAAAAGTATGATATAATTATTACATCAACAAAGTTGAATAATTTCATCAATTACATTTTTGAAATGTATTATGTCGAGCCCTTCTTCGTTGAAAAGAACAGCATAACTTTCCGCAGTACGCTTGTCCGTAAAAACATCGGATATCTTCATAACAGTCTCGTTCGTCTTATTGTCAACAGCCGTAATTCCGTAGGAAGTGTACGAGCCGATTTCATCGTTTCTTGATTCCTCTTCGGAAACTTCATAGATTATCATGGAATGACCTCCTTGGATTTGTTTGCTGATAATATTATATCATCGAAAATGTGAAAATTTTCGTACTTTTTGAAATCGGCTGTTTTTTTGATGAATTTGACAACTTTAATTGACTGATTGATTTTAAGTCTGAGACTGTGCTTCATACAGCCTGTAGCGAAATTTGTAAAAAGTGAGGTTGAATTTTATGAATATTGCCGTGTGCGATAACAATAGTGACTATGTGGGAAAAATGTCGGATTACTTGAAAGGGTATTTTTATGACAAATCATTGTCGGTCAATATCTATCGGTTTAATGACAGCGACAGTCTGCTGTATGATGTGGAGGACGGAGTATGCTTCGACGCAGTTTTTCTCGGCATTGAAAGCGCAGGAACTGTCGGAATAGAAACTGCGTATCGCCTCCGGGAAATCAATTTCGGGAATAAAATAATCCTCGTCAGTTCCACCGCGGCTTTTGCCGTGGACGGCTATGGCGTTGGTGCTGTCGGCTATCTTCTGAAATCATGTAAGGACGATCTCATCAGAAGTGTTCTCGACAGGGTTTCGGATACGGTTGAGTCTCCTGCGTATTTGATAAGACAGAGAAGTCACGTCATAAAATTAAAACTCAAAGATATAATTTATATCGAAAGCAATAACTCAAAATGTACGGTTCATACCTCGGACGGGGAAGAGTATGTTCTCTACAAAAGCCTTTCCGATATTGAATCTGAGATTTCTGACGAAAGATTCCTTCGCTGTCACAGAAGCTTCCTTGTAAATATGAATTATATAGAATCCGTAGACAGTGAATTTGTCCTGAAAAACGGCGGAAGAATCATGATCCGACGGAAGAGTCTTAAAGAAATGAAAAGCAGATTCATGGATTTTGTGACCCAAAGAAAAAAATTCTGTAAAGATTTTGATTGAATGGCAGCGTGTTTTTATACTAACCCCCATTAAAAAGTAGACTTTCTATTAGAGAATAGTATTATATTAGAATAATTTTTAAAACAAAATAAAAATAGAACTTC
>CAMHNT010000053.1 GCA_946186535.1 uncultured Clostridia bacterium | reverse complement strand
CGGATGAAAATCTGATACAGATTTATTTTGATCGTTGACAAGATAAAAAGCGACCCCGATGCACCAAAATTTTTATAGATTGAAGCAAGCTGTCTTAAATACATCACACGGACAACTGCTGCGTTTTATATTTTTATACTCATTGACAACTCACAACAAAAAACCGTTCCTTCACAACATTTTCTCCATAAATTGAAATTTTATAATATAATATAAGCATAGATTAAAAGTTCTGAAGCCTAATCAAATTAAAAGGAGCTGTGATAAGATGAAAAATGTGGTCAGAATACTTCTTTGCGTTACGTTGATACTCACTGTTTTATCAACACAACTGATTCCTCTTCATGTGTATGCCGAGGAAAATTCGGTAACAATTTCGTATGAAAACAGAGAGGAGGTTGAACAGAAGATACTTGATTTTATTGATGAGAACAAGGAAGCCACTCCTGCCGTTTCAATCACGGTTTTTGACAGTAATCAGGATATCTGCAATATAGTATACGGCGAAGCAAATATATCCGAGAACCTGGCGGCTGATGAAAACACGGTTTATGAATGGGGCTCCTTAACCAAAATGCTCGTATGGACAAGCGCCATGCAGCTGTACGAGCAGGGAAAGCTTGATCTGAATGAGGATATAAAAACATATCTGCCCGAAGGCTTCCTGAAAAATATTTCTTTCAAAAAGTCCATTACTATGCTTGATCTCATGAACCACAGCGCAGGATTTCAGGAAATGCTGAAATCTCCCGAAACGGATGACATAAATGCCATAATGCCTCTCGGCGAAGCGCTTTCGGAAACTGCGCCGGCTCAGACCTATGAACCGGGTGAAACCTTATCCTATTCAAACTGGAGCGCAGCGCTTGCAGGATATATTATCGAGTGTATAAGCGGAGTGGACTTTGCGGATTATGTCAATAAAAATATCTTTGAGCCGATCGGCATGGAGCATTCATATATCCGACCCGATGTTTCCGACAACGAATGGGCGGCTGAAATGAGAAAAAAGACTCATTGCTATTTCTACTCGGGAGAAGGACTTGAGGACCTCGGTGAATGCAGAAGATATATTCATCTTTATCCGGCGGGAAGCGCAGGAGGTACGATAGCGGATCTTGCAGCTTTTGCAAAAGCATTTTTGTGCGAAAGCAAGGATTGTCCGCTTTTCGAAAAAGAAGATACTCTCGATATAATGCTTTCGCCTTCTCTGTATTTTTCGGACGGCACAACTCCGAGAATGTGCCACGGTATATTTTTCGCCGATTACGGAAGCGGACTTTACGGTCACGGAGGAAATACCGAGGGATTTTCCTCACAGCTTGAGCTTGATTTGGAAAATAAAACAGGCATCGTTCTGATGACCAACAAACAGGGCGACAGTATATATACAGACAAGCTGATCGAAACTCTGTACGGCAGTTACAGTATGCCTACAGACGACGATTCCGGATTTGAAAAAATTGATTTGTCGGGTCATTATAAAATGGGACGAAGCACCTACGGAGCAGGAGCTTTGAAAATATTGGGATTTTTCCGGGATGATCTTGAGCTTAGGGAGAACGGTGACAGCTACGCTCTGATTCAGGGCGATTTTCAGGTAGGAACTGTTGAGCAGATTTCCGATAACGGAGCCATAATGGAGCTGATAACAGGCTCAAAGAACTATATTTTTCTGAAAACGGACTCAAAAGGCAATATTGCGGCGCTTGAATCGTTTCATGCGATAGATTACCGTAAAGTAAGCGATTCAAAATATTCTGCGGAGTATGTTTCTATAATAATTCTCATAGCTTCTGCGGCGGTAATGATCGTTTTGTTTGTAATACATATCATCAGGCTCAGGAAATTCAAGAACGATTATTTGTACAGGTTTAAGCTGATTGAAATGCTTGCAGGACTGGCTGTTCTTGTAATGACGATCGATATGGCGATTGCTGTGATTTTGTTTTCGGTATTTGCGGTTCAGGGCATTATACTTTCCGTACTTGCGGCTGCCGAGGTTGTGCTTATTGTTATGTGCTGGCTTTGCAAAAGCAAGCCCGAAAGGAAAATTATACTTATAATCGAAAGCGTATGCACGCTGATTATGATTGCAGGAATTTTGTATTGGAATCTGTACCAGTTCTGGGGATTCTGATGTGTGTCTGCTTATTGAGGAGGTTTTTTTATGGAAAAAAGAAATTGTCAAAGGGAAAAATTGTTCTTCGTGTACTTTTAGGCTTGCTTGCGGTATTGGTTGTTTTTCTTGCAGTTGTGTTCACAGTCAACAAGATCATGCTGTCCAAGGAAAAACAGATGCTTATTGACGCAGGATATTACAATCCTGTTTCTGTCGGAGACTATTCGCTGAACGTGTACAAATACGGAAACGAGAGCGGAAAGCACAATATTGTTGCAATATCGGGAATGGGTGTTTCAGACTTCAGTGTGGATCTGCAGCTTGTTACTGATCAGTTCAGCGACGACAATCAGATTATATTTGTTGACCGTGCAGGCTACGGACTCAGCGACGACACAAAAACACCTCAGACTGTTGAGCAGATAGTGAACGATTACAGAACTGCTCTCAAAAATGACGGAATAGAAGCGCCCTACGTTCTTCTTCCTCATTCGATCGGAGGAATTTACGCTAACTATTGGGTCAGTGAGTACCCCGATGAAATCGAGGGCATAGTATTTCTTGATGGAACACAGCTGGACGGCGGGACAACTGTTGAAGAGGAAAATTCTCCTCTTGGCTATAAAATGGAGCTTGCAGCGTGCAAGCTTGGTTTGTACAGACTTGTTGCCGACAGTTATATTTATCCGCTGACGGAGGATCATACCGAGGATGAGCAGGAGCTATCGTTTGCTCTTAAACTGCGTACAGGTTGGAATTATGCTCTTGATTCAGAAAATGCTTTGGTTAATGAGAACTGCTTGAAAACATGGAACATTATGAAAGCAAACGACGTTCCGAAGGTTTATATTTGTTCGTCCTGGGGCTATACAACGGAGGAGGAAATAGTTGAAGATGTTGATTGGATGAACGCTCAGCTTGCCCGTGCAGGTAAGGAACCGATACCGCAAAATCCGGAAATCGCTGCAAAGCTGCTTGAATCTTGTGCGGAAGCAAGGGAAGAGACTCTTATTCCGTATATGGAGAAAATGGGAAACTGTGAGTTGATTCTGCTTGGCGGCGATCACTTTATTTTCCAGCAGAAGCCGAATGAGTGCGCAGAGATAATCATGAACTTTCTGGACGGATTGGACAACTAAATTATGAATTAAAAATAAATTTATCCGAATTTTATTTCTTTCGGCAGAGTGATATATCAATAAACTTAAGATCATGTGCTTCAGTGAGTATTCCTCCGAAATTGAGTTTATCGGAACATAACCTCTTTCAGAGGTTGTAGGTAGTTGGCTTGCGATACCCACCTTTTAGGTGTGCAACCAATATGACCCTTTTAGGGTACATATCGAATCACCGCTTCAAGTGGTGGTTCGATATTCCTGCAATGAAAACTATCCCGGATACTGTGTAATATACCGCAGTATCCGGGATATATTTTGTATGAGTAAAGCAATAAAGTCCCGCATTAATTTATAATTACTCTATCATATTCAGGAAATATTTATGAATTCCATAGTCCTCTCCAAGTTCGGGATGAAATGACATGCCGAGCTGATTTTTATATTGTACGGCAATAATTTTTCCGTCAAATTCCGCCATAACTTCAACGCCTTCACCAACCGATTCGATGTACGGTGCACGAATGAACGTCATTTTAAATGATCCGATTCTTTTCATGGACTGCGTCGTTTCAAAGCTTCCGAGCTGCCTTCCGTAGGCATTTCTCCGAACTCTGACAGGCAGCGAAGCCAAATATCTTCTTTCATCGTTTACGATTTCTTCGGAAAGAAGAATTAGTCCTGCGCACGTCGCCAATACCGGAATGCCGCTTTCAATTTTATCTTTCAGAACGTCCATCATGCCGAGTTCCTCAAGAAGCTTTCCCTGCACCGTGCTTTCACCGCCCGGGAGAACGATCCCGTCAATATCGTCAGTAATATCGGATTTCTTTCTAAGCTGAACGCATTCCGCGCCTAATTTCCGAAGAATTCTCTCATGCTCGGCGAATGCACCCTGAACCGCAAGTACACCAATTTTCATAATAATTATTTACCTCGTTCCTCCATAATAAGCTCAATCTCATGTTCGTTTATGCCGACCATAGCTTCTCCGAGGTCTTCCGAAAGTTTCGCAATCAGCTTTGCGTCGGTAAAATTCGTAACGGCTTTCACAATAGCCGCAGCACGTTTTCTCGGATTTCCCGATTTGAAAATACCCGAACCGACAAAAACTCCTTCTGCGCCAAGCTGCATCATCAGCGCCGCATCGGCAGGAGTAGCAACACCGCCTGCCGCAAAATTTACGACGGGAAGTTTTCTGTTTTCGTGAACATACTGCACAAGGTCATACGGAACCTGAAAGGCTTTCGCAGCCTCATAGAGTTCGTCTTCACGAAGCGCCGTCAGTTTTGAGATTTCGGAATTGATTCTTCTTATGTGACGAACCGCCTGTACAATATCGCCCGTTCCCGGTTCGCCTTTCGTGCGGATCATCGAAGCGCCTTCGTTAATTCTTCTGAGAGCTTCCCCGAGATCTCTTGCGCCGCAGACGAACGGAACCCTGAATTTACGCTTGTCAATATGATAGACATCGTCGGCGGGAGTCAGAACCTCAGACTCGTCTATATAGTCAATCTCGATAGCCTCAAGAATCTGCGCCTCCAGAAAATGACCGATACGACACTTCGCCATAACTGGAATGCTTACGGCATCCTGAATTCCCCGGATCATTTTCGGGTCGCTCATTCTTGAAACGCCTCCTGCGGCACGGATATCGGCAGGAATACGCTCCAGAGCCATAACGGCGCATGCGCCTGCTTCCTCCGCTATTTTAGCCTGGTCGGGTGTCGTTACGTCCATGATAACGCCTCCCTTAAGCATCTGAGCCAAACCTTTGTTTAAATCGTACTGTGTGTTGCTCATTTTAAAATCCTCCTTGAATTTATCATGGTATTATGATACACTAAATCTGTACACTTTGAAATATTCAAAATGAATATTTTTAAAATGCCAGATGAAAGGAATCATTCTTATGCTAACATATAGTTTTGATAACGTTGAAGGAGCGCTTTATGAATATCTTTACAGATGTATAAAAAACGACATAAACACCGGAATACTCATGCCAAACGAGCAGCTTCCCTCAAAACGCAGCTTCGCAAAAAATCTCGGCGTCAGTACCATTACGATTGAAAATGCATATGACCAGTTAATCAGTGAGGGATATGTTTATTCAGTAACAAAAAAGGGATATTATGTTTCAGATATTTTCGGCAGTTCAAAAACAAATCCCGTTGAACCGAAATCCGAAATACGTCTGCCTCCCAAACCTCCCCATTATTTTATTGATCTTTCGAACAATCAGACGAATCCTAAAAACTTCCCTTTTTCAGTATGGGCGAGGCTCATGAGAGAAACTATTTCCGAAAGAAATGAAGAATTGATGATCAACTCTCCCGGCGGCGGAATCTTCCTTCTTCGTGACGCAATTGCAAAACATCTACGTTCGTTCCGAGGTATGATCGTTGATCCGAACCAAATCATAATCGGCGCAGGAACAGAATATCTTTACGGAGTCCTGATTCAGCTTCTTGGAAGGGATAAGAAATATTGTGTGGAAAATCCCGGTCACAAGAAAATCTCACAGATATACGGAATCAATGAGGTCTGCTTCAGTTTCGCCGACATAGACGATCACGGAATCACCGTGAACGGGCTGAATGAAACGAAAGCCGACATTGCGCATATCAGTCCGACTCATCATTTTCCTACGGGAATAACCATGCCGGTGAATAGACGCTATGAGCTTCTGGCTTGGGCAAACGAAAAAGATGGAAGATATATAATCGAGGACGACTATGACAGTGAATTCCGATTTGATGGAAAACCGATTCCGTCGCTTCAGAGTATCGACGTAGGGGAAAAGGTTATCTATATGAACACATTTTCAAAATCGCTTGCGTCCACAATAAGAATAAGCTATATGGTTTTGCCCGTACAGCTTGCAAACAGGTTTTATGAAAATTTGTCTTTTTATTCCTGCACTGTTTCAAATTTTGAACAGTATACGCTGGCACAGTTCATAAAGTCGGGATATTTTGAAAAGCATATCAACCGCATGAGACTGTATTATTCACGTCAGAGGAGTTTGATTCTCGAATGTATCAACAAAAGCGAAATATGCGACTCCTGTGAAATGATTGAAAAAGATTCGGGGCTGCATTTCCTTCTTCGTTTCACAACGCAACTGAGCGACAAGGAACTGTACAGCCGGTTTGTTTCAAAAAATATACATATGGTTCCGCTGTCGGAATATTATCAGAATACCGGCAAAACAAACATGCATACCTTCATTCTGAACTATTCAAATCTGGAAACGGAAAAGTTAGATGTGGCTATGAAGTATATTTCCGAAAGTCTTCGGAATTGAACAGATAACTATAAATAAGCAAATTTGAAAATTGCACAAAGAAGTTTAAAAGAGGACGGTCGAAGTTTTTGCCCGATTTTTTTCAAAAGGCGCCCCGAAGGAAGTGCCGACATTATTTATTTTCCGGCATCAGCGATCGTCTTCCCGACTTAAGGCAATACCGCACAAAGATTGTGCCGAAAAATCTGACGGTGCTGTTTATTGTCAATCAAATCCGAGATGAAAAAGACTTTTATTTTGATAAATAAGTTTTTTTCATCTATTTTTTCTTTTTGTGTAGAATTGGTATGAAAAAAAATAAATTTTTTTCATATTTACATTATGAAAAATTTCGCATATACTTATGAAAGAAAAAAGTCTACAATTCAAATAGATTTTCAGGGTTTTGTGTAACGGCATTATTTTAAGGAGGAATTTTTTATGTCAAAAATATACAAGGGTACAACCGAGTTAATCGGCAACACACCTCTTATGGAAGCAATAAACATTGAGAAGAACGAGAAACTTGAAGCAAACGTTCTTCTGAAACTCGAATACTTCAATCCGGCAGGAAGCGTTAAGGACAGAATCGCCAAGTCCATGATTGAGGACGCCGAGAACAGAGGTCTCATTAATCACGACACGGTTATCATCGAACCTACTTCGGGAAACACAGGAATAGGACTTGCTGCAATTGCGGCAGCCAAGGACTATAAGGTGATTCTTACGATGCCCGATACAATGAGTATTGAAAGAAGAAATATTCTGAAAGCTTATGGTGCCGAGATTGTTCTGACCGAGGGTTCAAAGGGTATGAAAGGCGCTATCGCAAAGGCCGAGGAGCTTGCGAAAGAGTACAGGAACAGCTTTATTCCGTCGCAGTTTGAAAATCCTGCCAATCCTGAAGCTCACAGACAGACCACAGGCCCCGAAATCTGGAATGATACTGACGGAAAGGTTGATTTCTTCGTTGCAGGCGTCGGTACGGGAGGAACGGTTACGGGTGTCGGTGAATACCTTAAATCAAGAAACCGTGACATTAAGATTGTTGCAGTTGAGCCGGAGAGTTCTCCAGTGCTTTCGGAAGGAAGACCTGGTCCTCATAAAATCCAGGGTATTGGCGCAGGATTTGTTCCGGATACTCTCAATGTTGACATTTATGATGAAATTATTAAAGTATCAAACGAAGCCGCTTTTAAAACCGCACAGCTTGTTGCAAGAGAGGAAGGCGTGCTTGTAGGAATATCCTCGGGTGCGGCGCTCAGTGCGGCTCTTGAAATCGCAAAGCGTCCGGAAAACAAAGGAAAGACGATCGTTGTTTTACTGCCCGACAGCGGTGACAGATATTATTCTACATCTCTTTTCAAATTTTAAATGATTCCGATATTTTCATGCATAATTTTAATATTTTAATATTTTAATCTGTTCCGCTGCCATTGTTTTTCAAGCACAAAAGAAAGAGGTGGTAAGAATGAATATATTGGATACCTTGGTGAAAACTCCGCTGTTTGAACTTAAAAGCTTTGGGAATACTCAGCGCAACGTGAGAATATTTGCCAAGGGGGAATTTATGAATATAAGCGGTTCTGTGAAAGACAGAGCCGCTAAGGCGATGATCGCCGACGGAATAAAAAAAGGATTATTGACTAAAGAAAAAACTATAATTGATGCTACCAGCGGAAATACAGGTATTGCATATGCGATGATCGGAGCTGCTCTCGGTTTCAGAGTAAAACTGTTTATGCCGTCTAATGTTACATCGGAAAGACGGCAGATTATGCAGGCGTACGGTGCCGAATTGGTTCTGACTTCGCCGCTTGAGGGTATAGACGGAGCCTATAATGAAGTTATGAGTGAAGTTGAAAAAAACCGGGATAAATATTTCTATCCGAATCAGTACACAAACGATCAGAATTGGCTTGCACATTATCATGGTACGGCGGATGAAATCATTGATCAGACGAACGGTGCGATCACTCACTTTGTGGCAGGCACGGGAACTTCGGGTACATTTGTGGGGTGTACCAAAAAGCTGAAGGAATACAACAGCAGCATAAAATGCTATAATATGACTCCCGATTCTCCTTTTCACGGAATCGAGGGAATAAAATATAAATCGAATTTGTTGGCTAACGGTTTTTATGATAAATCAATTTCTGACGGAAGTGTTGAAATATCCACCGAAACGGCTTATGAATATACAAAACAGATCACAAGAAAAGAGGGTTTGTTTGTCGGAATAAGTTCAGGTGCAAATGTTGCGGCAGCGGTCAGAATAGCTGAGAACGTTCCGGATAATTCCGTTATTGTAACGGTGCTGTGCGACAACGGTTCACGTTATCTTTCGGAATCGGTATGGAGTGATTGATATGATTTATATTTCGGAAAATCTTATCTCACAGATTAAAGTCCATGCAGAAAAATCCTATCCGAATGAATGCTGTGGTTTTATTTTCGGATATTTGTCAGATAACATAAAAAAAGCCGTAAGTATCCGGGCTGAAGAGAATTCTTTCAATGATAATGAAAAATATCATAGATTTAATATATCTGCGGATACTATGCTGAAAGCGGAGCTGTATGCCAGAAAAAACAAATTCGAAATTATAGGTATATATCATTCCCACCCTGATTGCAGGGCTGTACCGTCCGAGTATGACCGTGAGCATGCGCTGCCTGTTTACAGCTATATAATTGTTTCGGTTATAAAAGGCAAAGCAACAGAGATTACCTGTCATGAGCTTGACAGAGAATCGGGATATATAAAATTTATTGCGGAGCAGATAGTTAGAGATAATGAAGGAGAATTTTAATGTATGGCAGTCAAAGTATTAATTCCAACGACCTTGCGGCTGTTTACAAACCAGCAGTCGGAGCTTGAGTTGGAGGGAACAACAGCAAGGGAGATCATACAGTCGCTTGCGGACGAATATCCCGAAACAAAAAAAGCGCTGTATGATGAAAACGGTGAACTGAGAGCTTTTATCAATGTCTTTGTAAATTCGGACAATATAAAAAATCTTCAGCATTGGGATACTCCCGTTAAAGACGGTGATGAAGTTATGCTTATTCCTGCGATCGCAGGAGGCTCTGAGAGGGAAAGTGTGCTTGGCGATGACGTCAAAGGTGAAAAGCTGAGCAACGATGAAATCCAGAGATATTCCCGTCATTTGCTTCTGAAGGAAGTGGGCGTCAAGGGTCAGAAAAGACTGAAAGCGGCGAAGGTCCTGATAGTAGGTCTCGGAGGTCTCGGCGCGCCGTTGGCACAGTACCTTGCAGCGGCAGGCGTCGGAACGATAGGTCTTATTGATTTTGACGAGGTCGAAGAATCAAATCTTCAGAGGCAGGTTATACACGGTTCGAGAGATATAGGAAGACCGAAGGTGGCTTCGGCAAAGGACAGTATCAGACAGATTAATCCGCTTGTTAAAGTTGAAACATATAATTACAGACTCACCAAGGAAAACGCTCTTGACATAATTGAGGAATATGATGTTGTTGCGGATGCAAGCGATAATTATCAGACACGTTATCTTGTCAACGACGCCTGTGTGCTTCTCGGAAAGCCTAATGTTTTTGGAGCGATGTATCAGTTTGAGGGTCAAACAACTGTATATTACAGCAAGGAGGGACCGTGCTACAGATGTATGTATCCGTCACCGCCGCCGCCGGGACTCGTGCCGTCGTGCGCCATGGGCGGAGTAGTCGGAGTTCTTCCGGGAATTATCGGTACAATTCAGGCGAACGAAGTAATCAAGCTTATTGTCGGCGGAGGAGAACCTCTGATAGGAAGACTTGTTAATTTCGACTCCTGGCATATGAAGTGGAGAGAGCTTAAAATCCACAAAGACCCGGAGTGTCCTGTGTGCGGAAAAAATCCTGTTATAAAAGAACTTGTAGAATATGATTACGAAGATTTCTGCGGACTGAAAACAGAAGAGGAAGATGAAGAACCGGTTGAATCAATTGAAGCAAAGGAACTGAAACGAAGACTTGACGAAGGAGAAAAAATTACGATAGTCGATGTTCGTGAACCACATGAAAGAGCCATTGCAAAATTCCCCGACGCAAAGGTAATTCCGATCGGTCAGCTTGAAAGACGTCAGAACGAGCTGGATCCTGAGATCGATACGGTCTTTATATGCAAGGAGGGACTCAGAAGCATTCTTGCTGTTAAAACACTCAGGGAAGCAGGCTATGAGGGAAAAATGTATAATCTTAAAAACGGTACAAATGCGTGGGCGAGAGATGTTGACAAATCTTTCCCACAGTATTGATACATATATAATATCCGGTAATTTTTTACCGATAAATTAAATCCAAACGGAGGAATATTTTATGTCAAAGGAAGAAAAAATTGTCGCATTAGGCAAGAACGCCGCTTATAATCTGGCGGACGTAACAAAAACAAAACCACAGTACGGAGCGCTTACTCCGAAATGGCTCACGAGAGTTCTTGAGTTTAAGGGCCTTGATGCAGGTATTTACAGAGTAAATAAGGTAAAGGAGGGTGAAACTCCGCTTGATGTTC
>CAMHNT010000052.1 GCA_946186535.1 uncultured Clostridia bacterium | reverse complement strand
CCAGCTTTTTTTAAAAAGCTGGCGGAGTCCAGAGGCAGAGCCTCTGGTGGGTTTTAAGGGCGAAGCCCTTAACTATACATTACTCTTTAAAAATTCCGCATAGCGGAATTTTTGCTTAAGCTGCGGATAATGATTATATATGGAGCGGTAATTATGAAAGGTATTGCCTACGGCGTCGGGGTGGGTCCCGGCGACCCGGAGCTGATGACTCTGAAAGCGGTTCGGCTTATCCGTGAGAATGACGTGATAGCAGTTCCGGGGACAGCTGCCAAAGAGAGTATTGCTTATAAAATCGCCGTGCGGAATGTTCCCGAACTGGCGGAAAAGACTTTGCTGCCGGTTAATATGCCGATGACAAGAGACAAAGCCGTTCTGGAAATTGAGCATAAAAACGGTGCGGCACTTATAGAAGAGTATCTCGACAAAGGGCTGAACGTGGTTTATCTGACTTTGGGAGATCCCACGGTTTACTGCTCATTTACGTATTTGCAGCGTGTACTCGAGAGCGATGGATACAATGTCGAACTTGTCAGCGGAATAACTTCGTTCTGTGCCGCAGCGGCACGGCTTAACGTTCCGCTCGCCGAAAGCGACGAGGAGATTCATATTCTTCCGGGTATTCCCGAAAAGAGCGGATTTTCCGGAAATTCCGGTACATATGTCATTATGAAGTCAGGAAGAAAAATGAATGCCGTTAAGGAAGCGCTTAAAAACGAAGCTTCCGAAATATTTGCCGCCGAAAACTGTACGACAGATAACGAGAAGCTTTATCGGGGTTCGGACGAAATTCCCGACAGCACAGGATATTTTTCCCTTGTAATCGCAAAAATCAGGGGATAGAGAAAAAGATAAGAGATTGTTCCGGATATTTGAACATTCATTTGACGGAACAGTCTTTTTCTGTTATAATAATTTGTTGGATATAGTGGAAACAGAGAGCCTTAAATCACTGTCAGTGATATAAAAATAAAAAAGGAATGGTCAGATGAATTTCGTAATACTTGATTTGGAATGGAACAGCTCATACAGTAAAAAATCAAACGGCTTTATGAGTGAAATAATCGAATTCGGCGCCGTGAAATTTAACGAGGAATTTGAAATTATCGATACGTTTTCAATGCTTGTAGCACCGCAGGTTTCGAAAAAGCTTTCCGGCAAGGTCAAGGAGCTTACGAATATCAGCAACGAGGAGCTTGCGAAGGGCGGCGCAACATACACGCACGTTCTCAGTCGTTTCAAAAAGTTTCTCGGCAAGGACCTTCTCATGACGTGGGGAACCTGCGATATTCTCGCAATTATGGAGAATACAAAGTATTACGAAAAAAACGACCGCATTGATTTTATCGACCGCTACTGTGATCTTCAGTATTACTGTGCAGATATTCTCGGAGTCTACAATGCAGGGCAGCAGCTCGGTCTTGCTCCTGCGGCGGAGCTTATCGGACTTGATCTGACCGATATTGTCCAGCACAGGGCTTTGCAGGACAGTATGCTTTCAATGTCGATTTTCAAGAATCTTTATTATGCCGACAGGTTCGAAAAGTATGTCGAGACTTCCGCACAGCTTCACTACAGACTGACATTCAAGGCATATTATCTCACGGATATAAATGACCCTCTCGTCAACAAGGACGAGTTCAATTTCACCTGTGACAAGTGCGGAGAGAAGATGAAGGCTCTGAATGATTGGTCGCTTCGCAACCGCTGCTTTACCGCAACGCTTTACTGCGAAAAGTGCGACCAGAAAATGACCGGAAAGGTAAAGTTCAAAATCAATTACAACGGTATGTCTATCAAGAAAAAGCTCGTTCCGTTCGCTGAGCCGAATGAGGAAAACGCAGACGAAAAGGAAGAGAAAAACGGTTGATGATATGAAGTATAAAAATATAGTCTGGGATTACAACGGCACGATTATTGACGACGCAAAACTTGCAGTCGATGCGGAGAATCTTGTTTTGAAGTCATACGGATTGCCTGAGATCACGCTTGAATACTATCTCAGGGAATGTGAGATGCCGATAATCAATTTCTACAATAAAATTTTTGATATGAAAAATTATGACTTTTCTGAAATCGGCGGTCGCTTCATCGAGAATTATGACAGGCTTTTTGATACCGCCGGTATTTTTCCCGAGGTTCGTGAGATGATAGAAGCTCTGTCGGGCAGCGGATATAATCAGGGTGTAATATCCGGCTTTGAGAGCGGACGTCTTAAGGAAAGTCTGAAAAAATTCGGACTTGAAGGTTATTTTAGATTTATGTCGGGTTCGGACGATATCGACTGTGGCGACAAGAGCGAGCGTGCGGTCGGGGTTGTGGAGAAATACGGCTTTGAGCCGAAGGATACACTGTTTATCGGAGATATGTATCACGACTATGAAACCGCAAAGAGAGTCGGTGCGGACTGCGTTCTGATCGCAAAGGGGCATCAGGGGGCAGAGGTGCTGCGTTCGTATGGGATCACTGTTCTGGATAGCGCAGAAGAATTGAAGAGCATTTTGTTGATTTGAACAAAAAAGGCATGGATTTAATGTGTATCATAACCATAATGTAAAATTTAATGCTGGGTTTTTGAATAGATTGACATGAATTTACATAATGTGATATAATGTTAGCACTCGAACTGTTAGGTATAGAACGGTTTGTGTGCTAACATTTTTTCATTCATATGTAGATTTGTGCATCAAAAAGGTGGTGAGATCGTGTCGGATAAGGATAGGTTTATAGGAAAAGAAATAAAGATTCTGTCAAACCAGATCAAACGTGCTTCAAGAATGAATTGTAGCACGTTTGATCTAGTTTGACAGAATTTGACTGCGATGAGGAAATTACCGCTTCAAACGGCTGGCTTATGATGTATCTCTATGATCACAGAGATGAGGACGTGTTCCAGAAGGATATTGAATACGAGTTTTCTATCAGGCGTTCAACATCATCATCGATTATTTCGCTTATGGAGAAAAAGGGATATATCGAGCGTGTTTCAGTGGCGCATGACGCAAGGCTTAAGAAGCTTGTTCTGACGGATAAGGCTTTGAGGTTCTGCGACATTATTCAGGCAAATACGATAGAGTTTGAAGATACTATGAGAAAAGGAATAACCGATGAAGAATTAGAATTCTTTTATTCTATCCTTGACAAAATAGTTAACAATATAAAGTTATATAATAAGGAGTGAACAGAATGATAAAACGACTTCTTGCCAGTGTAAGAGAGTATAAAACCGCTTCTTTTTTGGCTCCGCTGTTTGTTGTATGCGAGGTTATATTGGAAGTTATTATACCTATGCTCATGGCAAATCTCATTGACTACGGCATAAACAAAAGCGATATGCCGTACATTCTCAGAACAGGAATAATTCTTGTTGTCTGCTGTCTTGTTTCGCTCACCTTCGGCGCTCTTGCAGGAAAGTATGCCGCTAAGGCAGCCGCAGGCTTTGCGAAAAATCTGAGAAAGGATATGTACTACAACGTACAGAATTTTTCCTTCTCGAATATCGACAAGTTCTCGACATCAAGCCTTGTGACACGTCTTACGACGGACGTTGCGAACGTTCAGAATGCTTACATGATGGTTGTGAGAACTGCTTTCAGAAGCCCTGCGATGATCATTTTCAGTCTGATAATGGCTTTCAGAATAAACTCCGAAATTGCGCTTATTCTTCTCGGAGTAATTCCCGTTCTCGCTATCGGCTTCGTTCTTATTTTCTCGAACGCTCACCCGATTTTCGAAAAGGTTTTCAAGACCTATGACAAACTCAATAACGTTGTCGGCGAGAATCTTCACGGAATCAGAGTTGTGAAATCCTTCGTTCGTGAGGACTACGAGGACAAGAAATTCAAGAACATTTCCCAGCAGATCTACGATCTGTTCATGAAGGCAGAAAAGATTATTATATTCAATATGCCTTTGATGCAGTTTGTTATTTATACATCAATGATACTTATTTCATGGTTCAGCTCGAGACTTATCGTTGCGTCTCACAATGATCCTGTTCTCGGTATGACTACGGGTCAGTTCACGAGTATGTTTGCTTATCTTATGCAGATGCTCATGAATCTTATGATGCTTTCAATTATATTCATGATGGTGATCATTTCGAGAGCGTCCATGGAGAGAATCGACGAGGTTCTTCTCGAGGTTTCCGACCTTAAGAACGGTGATAACCCTGTTATGGAGGTAAAGAACGGTTCAGTTAAGTTTGAGGGAGTTTCTTTCAGCTACAACGGAAGCGACAAGTTCTGTCTGAGCGACGTTGATATCGATATAAAATCCGGTGAAACGATCGGCATTATCGGCGGCACGGGTTCGTCAAAATCGAGCCTTGTTCAGCTTATCCCGCGTCTTTACGATGCGACGAAGGGTAAGGTTCTCGTCGGCGGCGTTGACGTTCGTGACTACGATCTGGAGACGCTCAGAAATCAGGTTGCAATGGTTCTTCAGAAGAACGTTCTTTTCTCGGGAACTATAAAGGAAAACCTCCGCTGGGGTAATCCCGAAGCAACTGACGAGGATATCGTAAGAGTCTGCAAGCTCGCACAGGCTGATGACTTTATCGAGAAATTCCCCGATAAGTACGATACATACATCGAGCAGGGCGGTTCAAACGTTTCCGGCGGTCAGAAGCAAAGACTCTGTATTGCACGTGCGCTTCTCAAAAAGCCGAAGATACTTATTCTCGACGACTCGACAAGTGCAGTCGACACAAAGACCGACGCACTCATCAGAAAGGCATTCGCAGAGGAGATCCCGGATACAACGAAGTTCATTATTGCTCAGAGAATTTCTTCGGTCGAGGACGCAGACAAAGTCATTGTTCTTGACGGAGGAAAGGTCAACGGCTTCGGTACTCCTGCCGAGCTTATGAAGTCGAACAAAATCTACAGAGAGGTTTATGAATCACAGGTGAAGGGAGGAAATGACGATGAGTAAAAGCAGTACAAAAACAAAGGCGCAAGCCGAGGTTACTAAGAAGCCTGCACAGCAATCCCCAGCGGTTAAAGCTTCCGGCGGAAAGCCTCAGGGTGCGCCCGGCGGAAAGCATCAGATGCCCAAAATCGACGGCAGTACGGTCAAAAGACTTTTGTCGTACATTTTCTCCAACTACAAGGGCAGATTTTTCCTTGTTCTTATCTGTATTATAATCAGCTCGGTAGTTAACGTTATAGGCTCTATGTTCCTTCAAACCCTTATTGACGATTATATTACACCGCTCGCTGTGGAGGTAAATCCGAATTTTGCGGGGTTGATAAAGGCTCTTATTACAATGGCATTCATCTACGCAGGCGGTATCCTTGCTGCTTATCTTTATCAGCGGCTTATGATTACAATTTCACAGGGTGTGCTGAAAAAGGTCCGTGACGATATGTTCGAGCATATGCAGTCGCTTCCTATCAGATATTTTGATACACATACCCACGGCGATATCATGAGCTACTACACAAACGACACGGATACTCTCCGTCAGATGATTTCCCAGAGTATTCCACAGGTGTTCAACTCGATTATTACTATCGTTGCCGTGTTCTGCGGCATGCTTCTGAGAAGCTTGTATCTGACAATAGTGGTTGTACTTTTTGTAGTTGTTCAGATGCTTGTTGTAAAAACTGTCGGCGGAAGAAGCGGAAAATACTTCGTAGGTCAGCAGCACTCTCTCGGTAAGGTCAACGGCTATATCGAAGAAATGATTACGGGTCAGAAGGTAGTTAAGGTATTCTGTCACGAGGAAGAGGCAAAGGCAGATTTCGACAAGCTTAACGACGAACTCTATGAGTCGGCATACAATGCAAATAAATTTGCAAATATGCTTATGCCTATCATGATGAATATCGGTAATTTGCAGTATGTTGTAGTTGCAATCGTGGGCGCAATTCTCGCAACGTCCGGAGTGGGTGCTTTGACTGTAGGTACTATCGTTTCGTTCCTCCAGCTTTCAAAGAGCTTCTCCGTGCCGATAGGTCAGGTTTCACAGCAGTTTAACTCTATTATTATGGCTCTTGCAGGCGCACAGAGAATCTTCACTCTCATGGACGAGGAGAGCGAGGTTGACGATGGTTATGTCACTCTCGTTAACGCAAAGCGTGAGGGAGACGAGATCGTTGAATGTGAGGAGAGAACAGGACTTTGGGCTTGGAAGCACCCCCACGGCGACGGCACAACAACATACACGGAGCTTAAGGGAGACGTAAGACTCTTTGACGTTGACTTCGGATATGTTCCGGAAAAGATTGTTCTTCACAATGTTTCTATTTATGCAAAGCCGGGTCAGAAGGTTGCTTTCGTAGGTGCGACAGGCGCAGGCAAAACAACTATCACAAATCTTATCAACAGATTCTATGACATTGCAGACGGTAAAATCAGATATGACGGCATAAATATCAACAAGATAAAGAAAGCCGATCTCCGCCGTTCGCTCGGTATGGTTCTCCAGGAGACGAACCTCTTCACCGGAACGATTATGGATAATATCCGTTACGGTAAGCTTGACGCAACGGACGATGAGTGTATCGAAGCGGCGAAGCTTGCGAACGCTCACGACTTTATTTCACGTCTGCCGGACGGATATGACACGATGATTGACGGAACGGGCGGAAGCCTTTCACAGGGTCAGAGACAGCTTCTTTCAATCGCACGTGCAGCGGTTGCGGATCCGCCGGTTATGATACTTGACGAGGCTACATCGTCAATCGATACGAGAACGGAAACACTCGTAACTAAGGGTATGGATTCACTCATGCACGGCAGAACGGTATTCGTTATCGCTCACAGACTTTCAACGGTCAAGAACTCCGATGTTATCATGGTTCTTGAGCTCGGAAGAATAATCGAGCGAGGAAATCATGAACAGCTCATATCGGAAAAAGGAAAATACTATCAGCTCTATACGGGCGCATTTGAGCTTGAATAAATAAAAAAACACCTTCCGGATCAGAACGGAAGGTGTTTTTGGTTTTAGTGTAAAGCTATATCAATATCGGAGACTTTCATCGCCCCAAACCTTGAACATATCAAACGGTGTAGCGTCGTTTGAACTGAAGAAGTCATAGTCTGAGGTCTGAGGAATCTGAGTTCCCGAGGTCACTGAGATTACGTCCAATGAAACAGGATTTTCCATGAGAGCCGCAACGTCTTTTCTGAAATCGTCCATAGTTTTGTTGTGAAGCTTGAACCAGTGATCGGGGTCGCCGTGGTTTGTTGCGATACCCTTTTTTGCTGCTTCGGCATGACTGAGAATAGTGTCTGCCGACAAGCCGTATGTTGTGCAGAGATAAGCAGTGTAGACGGTTGCATTTTTCCATATCTTGTTGAAGTATGCCTGCTGAGCCGCAACATCGTAGCCTGTGATAACGTTGTTTACATATCTGAAGCCGGCAGGTTCGCAGATTTCAAAGTCAATGTAAGACTGGTTGCAGGGTTTTCCTGCATGCCACGCGATCTGTTCAAACGGAAGATACTGATAGACTCCTTTGTCATCGAGGAATGAATGAACCGCAACGTTTGTGTTCGGTCTGTTCCATGAGTTGTACCAGATGTCAGCGGAAACTCCGGGTGTTGCCGTGGAATGAATGATAATTCCGTCAAGATTAGTGAAGTCATCAGTCTCGTTGTAAGCGTCGTTTTTTGTCATTATGTGTTTTGTGACCTGAAGGTTGTTTGCTCCCACGGAAATGTTGGAAACCGTGATATTGTCTTCAACGGTTACGACGCACTCTGCTTCCAGTCCGTTTGAAGCGGTTGCGGTGACGGTAACTGTGCCCGGGTGGAAAGCCTTGATTTTTCCGGTGTTTGTGTATTCAAGAACAGGCATACCCGTACCGTCAGATGAAATTACCTTTGGGAAGGTGTATTCGAAGGTGATGTCTTTGTAGCTTGAAGGGAGTTCAATGTAATCTTCAAAAGCGAATCTGTCACCGCAGCTGTATGTCAGTTCTGTCGGAAAGCTGATTGAAGGCTGATTGTAGGTAGTTGAGTATACGAGAATTTCCACAGCGTCTGCCGTTGTGATTTCACCGTCGCCGTTCATATCGGCAAGCGTAAGATACTCGTCATTTATTTTTTCCAGTTCTGCAATGTGGCGAAGAACGAGAACTGAATCGGCAGTGTTTACGGTACCGTCGTGGTTGATGTCACCGGGCAGTACGTTTTCTGCTTTTGCTGAGAATGTACCTGCTGTGAGGCAGGCAAGCGCAAGCAATCCTGCGGCAATGTGCTTAAACTTATTTTGTTTTTTCATGTTTTTGCTCCTTAATTTTATTTCCTTAAGTATTAAGCTTATTCTGAAATCCGAAAAAATACAGAATAACTTTTCGGAATAATTGCCCTCTCTGAAGCTTACTGATTTTAAGGAGATAGAATTCAGTAAGTCTTCATAGTTGAAATTCAAAAAAGATTTTTCGGTATTCATAACAGATTTAAGTACTAATACTAAAAATGGATATTTTATACAAACTCATAGTTATTATATATCTTTTTTACTTTATTGTCAATTACTTTTGATGAATAGAGATATTAAAATACGCTGGGCTGATATTTTTATTGTTTGTTTTGATGAAATGATTTGTTGTTATACTGATTTCTGATTAAAAGCTTTAAAAGGATTTTCGATGATTTTCGCAAGACAAGGAAGAAGCCGCAGGAATACTTAAGTGACGCTCCAAGAGGGCAAGCCAAAGGCGCAGACCGATTGGTTTGCGGAACTTATGCGTAGCTGACGTATTTCAAGGCTGATGACGAAGTATTGGGGAAATCAGACCGAAAAGACTTAAAAATTTTAATTAGAAAGCAGTATTATTGATGTATCTTAAGTGTATAAAAATACAGGTCTTTCGCTCCGAAAACGAATGACCTGTATTTTTGAATTATTGAATCACTGATATTGTTTTTTGTGCGTTATTTTCTCAAAATTCTCATAGAGTTGATAACGGCAATAATCATAATTCCGACGTCTCCGAAAACAGCTTCCCACATTCCTGCTATGCCGAAAGCACCGAGAATCAGGAAAAGCACCTTAACTGCGAGGACGAGTACGATATTCTGCATGACGATTTTCTTCGTGTACCTTGCGACCCTGACAGCGTCGATAAGCTTTGAAGGTTCGTCGGTCATAAGAACGATGTCTGCCGCTTCAATTGCAGCGTCGGAACCCAGCGCACCCATCGCTATTCCGACGTCCGCACGAGCCAGAACCGGCGCGTCGTTGATTCCGTCACCGACGAAAGCAAGCTTCTTCTTCGGAGACTTTTCTTCATCGAGTTTTTCAAGCTTCTCGACTTTCTGAGAGGGGAGAAGCTCTCCGAAGTATTCGTCGACTCCGATTTCTTCGGCAACCGATCCTGCGATTTTTTCGCTGTCGCCGGTGAGAATAACGGTCTTTTTTATGCCGATTTCTTTAAGACCGGAAATAGCCGATTTACTGTCCTCCTTGATTTCGTCGGAGATTATCAGACAGCCGGCGAATTTCTCGTCAACGGCAACATAGACTGTCGTTCCGGTTTTTTCGGATTTCTCAAATTTAATTCCGCTGTCGGTCATGAGTCTTTCGTTTCCGGAAAGAACCTTTCTGCCTTCAATTTCTACGGACACACCGTGACCGGAAATTTCACTGTAGTTTTTCACGGTGTTTTTGTCGATATCCTTTCCGTATGCACGGACGATTGAACGGGCGA
Organism: uncultured Clostridia bacterium; assembly: GCA_946186535.1. Lineage (GTDB taxonomy): Bacteria > Bacillota > Clostridia > Oscillospirales > Acutalibacteraceae > RUG592. Next base: position 1,545 of record CAMHNT010000052.1, on the reverse strand, counting down.
TGGGATGATTCGACATTGTTTCGGCTTTCGCAGCGGTCTCAAGAAGATTTTCCTTGCCGAAACCGTTTGCGGGGATTATGGCCGTGACATTGAATACTCCTTTCGTGAGTGTGCCGGTTTTGTCGAATACTATTGTTTCGACGGCATTCAATGCTTCAAGATAGTTGCTTCCCTTAACCAGAACACCCTTTTTCGACGCAGCGCCGATGCCGCCGAAGAATGTCAGAGGGATAGAGATTACGAGTGCGCACGGACAGGAGATAACGAGGAATACAAAGCATCTGCGAACCCATTCCGCCCAGCCGCCTCCGAGAACAAGCGGAGGAATAACTCCGAGCATCGCCGCCAGAATAACGACAACGGGAGTGTAGTATCGGGAAAATGTTGTGATGAAGTTTTCGGTCGGGGCTTTTCGTCCTGCGGCATTTTCAACGAGATCAATGATTTTCGAAGCGGTCGATTCGCTGAATTCTTTCGAAACCTTAACGTTAAGAACTCCGCTTTCGTTGATGCAGCCCGAGAGAACGGTGTCGCCGCAGCGAGCCTTTCTCGGAACTGATTCGCCTGTCAGGGCGGTTGTGTTTATCATGGATTCACCGTCCGTTACAACGCCGTCAAGAGGGATTTTTTCGCCCGGCTTGATTACGATTGTTTCACCTATTCCGACTTCATCGGGTGATACGGTGAGGAGTTTTCCGTTTCTTTTTACGTTTGCGCTGTCGGGACGTATGTCCATGAGATCGGAAATTGATTTTCTCGAACGCTTCACGGCGAGACTCTGGAAGAATTCTCCGACCTGATAGAACAGCATAACCGCAACGGCTTCGGGATATTCACCGATTGCAAAAGCGCCTACCGTTGAGACCGTCATAAGGAAGTTTTCGTCGAAAACACGACCCTTCAATATGTTTTTAAAAGCTTTCAGAACAACGTCGCTTCCGAGTATGATATACGCTGTGACAAGGATCGGAAGAGTGATGTAATTGCTTACGTTTCCGAAGAGGGAAAGAGCGAATCCTATTGCATATATTACCGCACCTACGGAAAAGCGGATAACTACCGCTTTGTCGGATTTCAGTTTTTTTCTTAGTGAAGTCTTCTGAGACTTGGTGTCCGGAGAAGCTTCTGTGTGCCGGTGTTCGCTGCCGTCGGAGGTTTTTATATTTTCGATAACCTCAACGTCGGGTTCATGAGTGTGAATCGCCCTCTGAATATCCTCAAACAAGCTGCCGCCGTAGTTTTCCGACAGCTCAACCGTGAGAAGCTGACTGACAAGGTTTATGTTGGATTTTTCGATACCGTCAAGCTTTGAAATATCGTTTTCAATTTCGGCGGAGCAGTGCGGACAGTCAAGTCCTTTGAGGGTGAATGTTCTGATATTTGAGTTTTCGGTATTGTCAAAGGAAATATCTTGGTGGTTATCTTTGTGTTCGTGATGTTCATGATGACAGTTGCAGTGCTTGTGTCCTTCATGTTCGTGATGATCGTGGCAGTGCTCGTGTCCTTCATGTTCGTGATGACCGTGGCAGTGCTCGTGTCCGTCAT